>NZ_JBCDMW010000007.1:0-175318 GCF_038433155.1 Luteococcus sp. H101 | reverse complement strand
AACCCCTCGGCCCACAACCCGGCACCAACTTCAGCTGGGAAGACGGCAACGGCATCCAGAAAGGCTGGGCCGGCCGCTGGCGACCATGACACGCCCGAAGCCATACACACATTTCTGCCGCTAACCCGCAGAACCCGCCCTTGCGGGTACGGTGCACGGACACGATGAAGGCCCCGATCCATTGGACCGGGGCCTTCATCTGATGTGCGCGAGAGAGGAGTTGAACCTCCACGTCCCAAGGGACACTGGCACCTGAAGCCAGCGCGTCTGCCATTCCGCCACTCGCGCATCACCTTGTTCTCCGGAACTTGTTCCGTCGAACGCAGCTCGAAAAAGATAGCACAGCTTTGCCGAACCGTGCACATCGAGCCTGCTCGACCCCGGGACGGGCGTCCTGAAGAGCTGCCATGACCCACCCGGGAAGCCCACCCCCGACACTTCTGGACCTTCGTCTCAGTCATATGATGATGTCTCCTTCAACAACTCGGAGCCATCATGCGCCGTCGCGCCCTCTCGCCCCTGCTGATCGCGGGCCTCGCCCTCGCCCCGCTGACCGTCGCAGCCACCCCCGCTGACGCCGCCAGCAGCGTGCGCTTCACCACCTGGGTCGCGGACCCCGCGGGCAAGGACGCCCCGAACAACGCCGGTTGGAACCGGGAGTACATCACCGTCAAGAACACCTCCCGGCAGAAGGTCGTGCTGACCGGCTGGGTGGTGCGCGACAGCAAGAACAAGCACAGCTTCACCTTTCCCAAGGGCTTCACCCTCAAGCCGGGCGCGCAGGTGATCCTGCACAGCGGCCAGGGTCGCAACAGCGCCACCCACCTCTACTTCAACCTCGGCGTGAAGGGCACCACCAGCAGGGGTCACGTGGGCTACGTCTGGAACAACAGCGGCGACACCGCCCAGCTGCTCAAGGGCCGCTCGGTGCTGGCCAGCTGCACCTACAAGCCCAGCAAGGCTGGCAAGAGGACCTGCTGAACGCCGCGCGACGGGTGGTGCGCGGGCTCACAGCCCGCGCATCACCTGCTTCATCAGGGCAGCGGTCTCCGACGGGGTCCGGCCCACCTGCACGCCGGCGGCCTCCAGCGCCTCCTTCTTGGCGGCGGCGGTTCCGGCGGAACCGGAGACGATCGCCCCGGCATGCCCCATGGTCCTGCCCTCGGGCGCGGTGAAGCCAGCGACATAGCCCACCACCGGCTTGGTGACGTGCTCCTGGATGTAGGCCGCGGCGCGCTCCTCCGCGTCGCCACCGATCTCCCCGATCATCACGATCGCGTCGGTCTCCGGATCCTCCTGGAAGGCCTCCAGGCAGTCAATGTGCGTGGTCCCGACGATCGGGTCACCGCCGATCCCCACGCAGGTGGAGAACCCGAACTCCCGGAGCTCGTACATCATCTGGTAGGTCAGCGTGCCGGACTTGCTGACCAGCCCGATTCGGCCCGGCCCGGCGATCGTCGCGGGGATGATCCCGGCATTGGACTTGCCGGGTGAGATCAGGCCCGGGCAGTTGGGGCCAATCAACCGTGTCGCGCTCCCTTCGGCCAACCGGTGGAAACGCGCGGTGTCGCCCACCGGAATCCCCTCGGTGATGCACACCACCAACTCCATCTCGGCCTCGATCGCCTCCTCGACGGCCTTCGCGGCGTGTGCGGCGGGCACGAAGAGCACGGACACATTGGCCCCGGTCTCCCGCCTGGCGTCGGCCACGGAATCGAAGACGGGCACCGGGTTCTCCTCGAAGCGCACGGACTCCCCCGCCTTGCCGGGAGTCACGCCGCCGACGATCCGGGAGCCCGACATGATCATCCGCTGCGTGTGCTTGCGCCCCTCGCCGCCGGTCATGCCCTGCACGATGATCCGCGAGCTGTGGTTCAGGAAGATGGACATGGCAGCACTCCTCAGTTCTCGCTCTGGACGCCGGCGGCCAGCTCCGCGGCCTTGCGGGCGGCCTCGTCCATGGTCTCGACGACGGTGACCAGCGGATGGTCGTATTCGGCCAGGATCGCCCGGCCCACCTCGACGGAGTTGCCGTCCAGCCGCACCACGAGCGGCTTCGACGCCCGGTCCCCCAGCTGGGTCAGGGCCGCGACGATCCCATTGGCCACCTCATTGCAGGCGGTGATCCCACCGAACACGTTCACGAAGACGCTCTTCACCTGCTCGTCGGACAGGATGATCTCCAGCCCATTGGCCATCACGGCCGAACTGGCGCCGCCGCCGATGTCCAGGAAGTTGGCCGGCCGCGGCTGCCCGGGCAGGTCCTCGCCCGCGGCCGCCACCACGTCCAGGGTGCTCATCACCAGCCCGGCGCCATTGCCGATCACCCCGACGCTGCCGTCGAGCTTGACGTAGTTCAGGCCCTTCTCCTTGGCCCGGATCTCCAGCGGATCGGTGGCATCGACGTCGACGAAGCGCTCGTGCTCGGGATGCCGGAAATCCGCATTGCCATCCAGGGTGACCTTGCCGTCCAGCGCCAGGATTGTGCCGTCGCCGGTCTTGACCAGCGGATTCACCTCCACCAGCGTGCAGTCCTCATCCCGGTAGACCTCCCACAGCCGCTTCAGCACCGGCGCGATCCGCACGGCATCGCGGACCCCGAAACCGGCGGCCTCCAGGGTCTCGCCGGCCACCTCGCCGTCGATCCCCACCAGCGGATCGACGCTGACCCTGGCCAATGCCTCAGGGCGCTGTTCGGCCAGTTGCTCGATGTCCATCCCGCCCTCGCGCGAGCACATCGCCAGGTAGCGGCGCTCCGAGCGATCCAGCAGCAGCGAGAAGTAGTACTCCTCCGCAATGTCGGCACCCTCGGCCACCATCAGGGTGCGCACGGTGTGCCCCTTGATGTCCAGGCCCAGGATCTGCTCCGCGGCCGACGCCGCCTCGTCGGGGCTCTTGGCCACCTTCACCCCGCCGGCCTTGCCCCGGCCGCCGGTCTTCACCTGGGCCTTGACCACCACAAGGTCACCACCCAACTCCTCGGCCGCGGCCCGCGCCTGCTCGGGGCTGGTGGCCACCACGCCCCGCAGCACGGGAACGCCGTGCTCCTCGAACAATTCCCGTGCCTGGTACTCGTAGAGGTCCACTCTGACTCCACTGGTCGGGGGCGCCGGACGCCCGCGTCGGCTGACCCCGCCAACGCTAACAAATGTGACGAACCTCACACCAGAGGCGTCGAAAGTCTGGTCAGAATGGCTGCATGAGCCAGAACTTCTACGACGCCGTGGGCGGGCACCAGACCTTCGAGCGCCTTGTTGCGCGCTTCTACCAGCAGGTGGCCGAGGACCCGGAGTTCCGCGCGCTCTACCCGGAGGAAGACCTGGGGCCGGCCGAGGAGCGGCTGCGCACCTTCCTGGAGCAGTACTGGGGCGGGCCCAAGACCTACCAGGCCAACCGCGGGCACCCTCGGCTGCGCTTGCGGCACAACGTCTTCCGGATCACACCCACCGAGCGCGACACCTGGCTGCGCTACATGCTGACCAGCCTCGACGAGTTGGCTCTGCAACCGGAGCACGACGCCGCCCTGCGGGACTACCTCACCCGGGCCGCGCACTCGCTGGTGAACACCCTGGAGTGAGCTCGGGAAAGCAGAAAGCTGCCCCAACCCTGACGTTGGGGCAGCTTTCTGAAGGCTTGCTGTTCACCTGCCGTAATTCATCGTTCAGCAGATGCTCAGGCGATTCACCGGTTGTCGAGCAGGCCAATCAGGTAGTCGCCGTAGCCGGACTTGGCCAGCTTCTCGCCGCGCTGTCGCAGCTCGTCGTCGGACAGGAAGCCCAGGCGCCAGGCGGCTTCCTCGGGGCAGCCAACCTGGAGTCCCTGCCGGGCCTGGATGGTGCGCACGAAGTTGCCGGCGTCGTTGAGGGAGTCGAAGGTTCCCGTGTCCAGCCAGGCGGTGCCGCGGGGCAGCACCTCCACCTGCAGCTTCTGGCGCTCCAGGTAGATCCGGTTGACGTCGGTGATCTCGTACTCGCCGCGGGCCGACGGCTTCAAGGACTTGGCGATCTCGATCACGTCCTCGTCGTAGAAGTACAGGCCGGGCACGGCGTAGTGGCTCTTGGGCTGCTTGGGCTTCTCCTCCAGGGAGAGCGCCATCTGGTTCTCGTCGAACTCGACGACGCCGTAGGCCTCGGGATGTGCAACCCAGTAGGCAAAGACGGCGGCACCGTCGATGTCGGCGAAGCGGTTCAGCCGGGTGCCCAGACCCGAGCCGTAGAAGATGTTGTCACCCAGCACCAGGCAGACCTTCTGGCCCTTGGCGAAGTCCTCGCCGATGGTGAAGGCCTGGGCCAGGCCCTTGGGCTCGGGCTGGACCGCGTAGCTGAGGTTGACGCCGAACTGGGAACCGTCGCCCAGCAGGCGCTTGAAGCCGTCGGCCTCGTGCGGTGTGGTGATGATCAGGATGTCCCGGATGCCCGCGAAGATCAGCGTGGACAGCGGGTAGTAGATCATCGGCTTGTCGTAGACGGGCACCAGCTGCTTGCTGTTGGCCATCGTGATGGGATGGAGTCGAGTCCCGGACCCCCCGGCGAGAATGATTCCGTACATGGCGCCAGTCTGACATCGACGTCGGCTCACCCGCAGCCTCCGCCGGGCTTGCGGCCGGGACGCAAAATCACCACGGCCGGTAGGCTGCGACCCATGTCCAACATTTTGTGTACCGGTGGAGCGGGGTTCATCGGCAGCAACTTTGTGCGGTACCTGCTGGCTAACTCCGACCATTCCGTAACCGTCATCGATGCCCTCACCTACGCAGGAAACCGCTCGTCATTGGACGGGCTCCCGGCCGACCGCTTCGAGCTTGTGGAGGGCGACATCTGTGATGCCGCCCTGGTGGACAAGCTGGTGGCCGACGCCGACATCGTCGTGCACTTCGCCGCCGAGAGCCACAACGACAATTCGCTCAATGATCCGTCGCCGTTCATCAAGACCAACCTGATTGGCACCTTCACGTTGCTGGAGGCGGTGCGCAAGCACGGCAAGCGCTTCCACCACATCAGCACCGACGAGGTCTACGGGGACCTGGAGCTGGACGATCCGGCCAAGTTCACCGAGAACACCCCCTACAACCCGTCCAGCCCGTACTCGTCCACCAAGGCTGGCAGCGACCTGCTGGTCCGGGCCTGGGTGCGCAGCTTCGGGATCACCGCGACGCTGAGCAACTGCTCCAACAACTACGGGCCCTACCAGCACGTGGAGAAGTTCATTCCGCGCCAGATCACCAATGTGCTGTGCGGGATCCGGCCCAAGCTGTACGGCGCCGGCCAGAACGTGCGGGACTGGATCCACGTCGACGACCACAACTCGGCGGTGCTGGAGATCATCAACCGGGGTGTCTCGGGCCAGACCTACTTGATTGGCGCCAACGGGGAGAAGAACAACCTGGAGGTGATCCAGCTCATCCTCACGCTGATGGGCAAGGACGCCGACGACTTCGACCACGTCAACGACCGGCCCGGCCATGACCTGCGCTACGCGATCGACAACTCCAAGCTGGTCCGTGAGCTGGGCTGGCAGCCGAAGTACTCGGACTTCGAGTCCGGTCTGAAGGCCACCATCGACTGGTACGCGGCCAATGAGAGCTGGTGGCGCCCCATGAAGGAGGCCACCGAGGCCAAGTACCAGAAGGCGGGGCAGTAACCAGATGACTGAACTCACCGTCCAGCAGACCCCGATTCCCGGTCTGCTGGTGATCAGCCTGCCCATGCCCGGAGACAACCGCGGTTGGTTCAAGGAGAACTGGCAGCGGCAGAAGATGGTTGCCCTGGGCCTGCCCGACTTCGGTCCAGTGCAGAACAACATGAGCTTCAACAACGCCAGGGGCGCCACCCGTGGCCTGCACGCCGAGCCGTGGGACAAGTACGTGAGCCTGGCCACCGGCCGGATCATGGGCGCCTGGGTTGACCTGCGCGAGGGCGACTCCTTCGGCGCCACCTTCAGCCTGGAGATGGGCCCCGAGACGGCGGTCTTCGTGCCCCGCGGCGTGGCCAATGGCTACCAGGCGCTGGAGGACGGCACCGCCTACACCTACCTGGTCAATGACCACTGGAGCCCCGAGGCCCGCAGCCAGTACACTTACCTCAACCTGGCCGACGAGACCGCCGCCATCGCGTGGCCGATCGGTCTGGACCAGGCCGAGATCAGCGACGCGGACAAGCAGCACCCGCGGCTGGCCGACGTCACCCCGATGAAGCCCGCCCGCACCGTGGTGCTCGGCGCCAAGGGTCAGCTGGGCCAGTCACTGATGGCCCTGTTGCCCGACGCCACCGGCATCGACCGCAACGAGCTGGATCTGGCCGACCGCGATGCCGTGCAGGCGTACAACTGGAATGGCGTGGGCACCATCATCAATGCGGCCGCCTACACGGCCGTCGACCAGGCCGAGACCGAGCAGGGCCGCAAGGACTGCTGGGCCGCCAATGTGCATGCCGTGCAGAACCTCGTCGAGGTCTGCCGGGAGCGCCGGATGCGGCTGGCGCACGTGAGCTCCGACTACGTCTTTGACGGCACCGTCGAGGAGCACGACGAGGACGAGGCCTTCAGCCCGCTGGGCGTCTACGGCCAGACCAAGGCGGCCGCCGACGCGATCGTCGCCACCCTGCCGCGGCACTGGATCGTGCGCACCAGCTGGGTGATCGGCGGCGGCAAGAACTTCGTCGGCATCATGGCGGACCTGGCCGCCAAGGGGGTCAAGCCCACCGTCGTCGCGGACCAGCACGGGCGGCTCACCTTCACCGCCGACCTGGCCGCCGGGATCGTGCACCTGCTGGACTCCGGGGCCGCACCGGGCACCTACAACCTCACCAACACCGGCGAGGTGCAGTCCTGGGCCGACATCGCCAAGCGGGTCTTCGAGCTGTGCGGCAAGCCGACCGACGACGTCACCCCGGTCAGCACCGAGGAGTACACCGCCGGCAAGCTGGTCTCGCCCCGCCCGACGCACAGCGCGTTGAAGCTGGACAAGATCATCGCCGCGGGCTTCACCCCGCCCCCGGCCGAACAGCGCCTCCAGGAGCTGCTGGGCTGACCGGGCACGACGGTTGATGCCCCTGCCTCCGTGGTCCGACATCCCAGTCAGACCGACGGATGTAGGGGCATCCGCCCATCCCCGGTAGGATCGAGCGAGCCAGACGTGTGAGACGCGTGAATGAGACCCAAGGAGGGCAGATGGGACTGTTCGATCGGTTCGAGAACAAGATCGAGGGTGCCGTCAACGGTGTTTTCGCGCGCGCCTTCAAGGGTGACGTGCAACCCGTGGAGATCGCCGCACGCCTGCAGCGCGAGCTGGACGCCGAGGCCAAGCTGCTCAGCCGGGACAAGCGGCTGGTGCCCAATGAGTTCACGGTGCAGCTCAGCCAGCACGACTACGACCACCTGGTGCCCTATTCCAAGACCCTGACCAGTGAGATCGTCCCGGAGCTCCGGGAGCACGCCGCCGACCGGCACTATGTCTTCAACGGCCCGATCTCCATCGCCTACGAGCTGGCGCCTCAACTGCCCACCGGTCGGTTCACCGTCAGCAGCGCCGCCGTGGCGGGGATCCAGCAGGCCGACGGCCCGGCGTCCACCACCATGATCCGCCGCTCCACCCTGGTGCTGGAGGTCAACGGGGTGCGCCACCCGCTGACCGCCCCCGGCCTGCTGATCGGCCGCGGCTCCGAGGCCGACCTGCGGATCAATGACCCGGGCGTCTCCCGTCGGCATGCCCAGATCCACGTCCGTGGCACCGGCGACGACATCGAGATCAGCATTGAGGACCTGGGTTCCACCAATGGCATCATCGTGAACGGTTCCAAGGTGAAGCAGGCCCAGCTGGACGACGGCTCGCGGATCGAGATCGGCTCCACCCGGATGCTGGTGCACTCGCCGGTTGGGGCGTGACTCTTGCCAGAATTCCTCGTCGCCACCCTCCGAATCGGCTTCCTGGCCCTGATCTGGGTCTTCATCGCGCTGGCCGCCGGTGTGATCCGCACCGACATCTTCGGTGAGCGTCCCCAGTCCGAGGCCACCCCGGGACGCCGTCGGTTCGGGCGCAAACAGCGTTCCGCCGCCCAGACCGCCCCCGGGCCCGGCCGGCCCGAGATCGCCCGGCAACTGGTGATCACCGAGGGCCGCAGCAAGGGCACGATCTGCCCCTTGGAGGGCGTGATGGGCATCGGGCGCGCCCCCAGCTCCACCATCGTCATCGACGACGACTTCTCCTCCTCCCGGCATGCCATCCTGCGTCCGGATGCCGACGGCAGTTGGGTGCTGGAAGATCTGAACAGCACCAATGGCACCTATGTGAACGCGGTGCAGATCACCCAGCCCACCCGGGTTGGCCCGGGCGACCTGATCCGGATCGGGCGGACCCAGTTGAGGCTGGAGCCCTGAGATGACCTTCTCGCTCGACTTCCGTGCGCATTCCGAAGTCGGCCTGGTCCGCCGCAACAACCAGGACTCCGGCTACGCCTCCCCCACGATGCTGATGGTGGCCGACGGGATGGGTGGTGCGGCGGCCGGGGACCTGGCCTCCACCGTCGCCATCCGGGAGATCCTGAAGTCCGACGGCCACCACCCGATCGAGGACACCGCCGAGGTGCTGGCGGGCGCGCTCAGCCGGGCCAACCACACCATCGCGGACCTGGTGCAGGCCGATCCGGCGCTGGACGGGATGGGCACCACGGTCTGCGGCGGGTTGTTCACCGGAACCGAGCTGGGCCTGATCCACCTGGGCGACTCCCGCGGCTACCTGCTGCGGGGCGGCGTCCTGCACCGCCTCACCCATGACCACTCCTGGGTGCAGTCCCTGATCGACGAGGGCAAGATCACCCCCGAGGAGGCGGCCCACCACCCGCACCGTTCGCTGCTGCTGAAGGTGCTCAACGGCCAGGGCACCCACGAGCCGGACCTGGACCGGGTGGACCTGCAGCTGGATGACCGCCTGTTGTTCTGCTCCGACGGGCTGTGCGGCTTCGTCCCCGACGAGGTGATCCGCGAGATCCTGGTGGAGTGCCCGGACCTGGACGAGGCGATGTCCGAGCTGGTCCTGGCCGCGCACCGCGGCGGCGGCGCCGACAACATCACCATCCTGTTGGCCGACGTCGCACCCGAGGACCCGGTGCTGGCGGCCGGGGACTCGGTGGTGGTGGGCGCGGCGCTGGACGGCGAGGTGCCCGAGATCGAGGAGCACACCCTGGTGGGTCTGGTGCTGGACGAACAGGACCTGGTCCCCGAGCCGCACGCCACCGGGGAACGCGTCGTGGAAGAACCGGACCGACGGGTGCTGAGCGAGGCCGAGGCCCACCGCTATGCCCCCAAGGGTGGCATCCGCAAGCCGATCCTGACCGGGGTCGGCCTGCTGGCCGGGATCGCGCTGCTGCTGGGTGGCGGCGGCTACGGTGCCTGGCAGTACAGCCGCACCCAGTACTTCGTCGGCGAGCAGGATGACCAGGTGGCGATCTTCCGCGGCCTGCCCGGCGAGATCCTGGGTGTCCAGCTGGGGGAGGTGGCCGAGCCGTCCACCATCCGGGTGACCGACCTGCCGGTCTTCTTCCAGCAACAGGTGCGCACCACCATCCCCGTCGCTGACCTGGAGGCCGCGCACACCACCGTCGCGCAGCTGCAGGCGCGGGCCGACGCGTGCATCCGCAAGCGCGCCCAGGCCAGTACCCAACCCACCGCCCCCGCCGCCTCGCTCTCGGCCAGCGCCACCGCCCCTGCCAGCGCCAGCGCCAGCCCCTCCGCGTCCGCCCCGGCCGAACTGGAGGGCTGCTGATGAGCGCCGAAGTTCGCGACGGCCTGAACACCGTGCGCTATGTCTACCGACGCCGGCGCAATGTCGAACTCTTCATGGACCTGTTCGCCCTGACCTTCGGGCTGGCGGGCTGGGCCCTCACCCACCTGAACCTCACCGGCTCCATACCGGCCAACTGGCCGGTGGTGGTGGGCGGCTGGGTTGGCCTGGGCTTGGCGCTGCACCTCGTCGTGCGCTGGAAGCTGCCCTATGCGGACCCGCTGATCCTGCCGTGTGTGCTGGCCCTGAACGGGCTGGGCCTGGCGATGATCCATCGGATCGACCAGATCCCGCTGCCGGAGAAGCCGGCCCTGCACCGGGCCGACACCCAGGTGATGTGGACCGTCCTGGGAATGATCCTGTTCACCGTCGTGGTGGTCTGGCTACGGGACCACCGACGCCTGCAACGCTTCCCCTACCTGCTCTTCCTGACCGGTCTGGTGCTGCTCCTGCTGCCGCTGGTGCCCGGGTTGGGCGTGTCCCAGTACGGCGCGCGGATCTGGATCCGGGTGGCGGGCTACTCCTTCCAGCCGGCCGAGGTTGCCAAGGTGGTGCTGGCCATCGCCTTCGCCGGCTACTTCACCGACCACCGGGAGGTGCTGGCCCTGGCCGGCCGACGCTTCGCCGGGATCGACTTCCCCCGGCTGCGAGACCTGGGGCCGATCGCCATCATGTGGCTGGCCGCCCTGGCGGTGCTCGTCTTCCAGAATGACCTGGGCACCTCGATGCTCTTCTTCGGCCTGTTCGTGGTGATGATCTACATCGCCACCGAGAAGGCCGGCTGGGCGGTGCTGGGCATCCTGATGATCGGCGTCGGCGGCCTGCTGGCCTACCAGTTCACCGGACACGTCAAGGTGCGGGTGGGTTCCTGGCTGCACCCCTTCGAGGACTACGAGGCCAACTACCAGGTGATCCAGGCCCAGTTCGGCTACGCCTGGGGCGGGCTGACCGGCCGCGGGTGGGGGCTGGGCCGCCCCGGCCAGACCCCCTTGGCCTGGAGCGACTTCATCGCCGGCGCCCTGGGCGAGGAACTGGGCATCATCGGCCTGATGGGGATCGTGATGATCTATGCCGTCATCGTCTTCCGCAGCCTGCGGATGGCGCTGGCCGCGCACGAGGCCTTCGGCAAGCTGCTGTCCTGCGGCCTGGGCTTCGTCTTTGCGCTGCAGGTCTTCGCGATCATCGGCGGCGTCACCCGGCTGCTGCCGCTGACCGGCCTGACCACGCCCTTCATGAGCCAGGGCGGCAGCGCGTTGATCTCCAACTGGGTGATCGTCGGGATCCTGCTGGTGATCAGCCACCAGGCCCGCCGCCCCGGCGTGACCGCCCCACCCACCAGCGTCGACGGCTTCGAGGCCAGCTTCGAGAACGAGGACACCTTGCAGATCCCGGTCACCAGGGGGCAGGCATGAACGGTCCCATCCGACGGGTGGCGCTGGTGGCCGCCCTGATGTTCTTCGCGCTGCTGGCCAATGCCAGCTACCTGACCGTGGCCCGGGACCACTCCCTGGACGCGGATCCACGCAACCGTCGCACCCGGGACGCCGAGTTCGCCATGGAGCGCGGTGCGATCCTGGTGGGCGACGGCCCGATTGCCCAGACCAAGCCCAACAGCGGCCGCTTCAAGTACAAGCGCAGCTATGCCGACGGGCCATTGTGGGCCCCGGTGACCGGCTACTACTCCTATGACTTCGGCCGGGCCGGGCTGGAGTCCAGCTACAACACCCAGCTCTCCGGCACCGACGACAGCCAGTTCTTCACCCGGCTGATGGACAGCCTGACCGGTTCCAAGCCCGCCGGAGGTTCCCTGCAGACCACTCTGGACGCCAAGGCCCAGCGGGCCGCCAGTGAGGCCCTGGGCAGCCGCACCGGCGCCGTCGTCGCCATCGACTACCGCACCGGCGCCATCAAGGCCCTGGTCAGCAAGCCCACCTATGACCCCAATGAGCTGGCCACCACGGACCTCAAGGCCGCGCAGACCGCGTGGAAGAAACTGAATGCGGACAGCTCCCGGCCGTTGAGCAACCGGGCCACCAAGGAGGTCTACCCGCCCGGCTCCACCTTCAAGCTGGTCACCGCTGCCGCAGCGCTGGAGGCCGGCAAGGCTGCGGACAGCCGGGTGGCCTCCCCGGCGTCGCTGACCCTGCCGCAGAGCTCCACCAGGCTGACCAACGAGGTGGACTGCGGCGGCGCCAACTCCACCATCGACCACGCGCTGCAGGTCTCCTGCAACACCGCCTTCGCCAATCTCGGGCTGGAGCTGGGCGCCGACGCATTGCGCAGCCAGGCCCAGAAGTTCGGCTTCGACGCGTCGCTGGAGGGCGACCTCAACCCGGTGGCCAGCCGCTTCCCCGCCAACCCGGACAAGCCGCAGACCGCGATGAGCGCGATCGGCCAGTTCGAGGTGGCTGCGTCGCCGATGCAGATGGCGGTGGTGGCCGCGGGCATCGCCAACGACGGCCAGGTGATGCAGCCCTACCTGGTCAAGGAGGTGCGCAACCCGGACCTGTCGGTGCTGACCAGCAATGACGGCAAGAAGTTGCAGCGGGCCATGAGCGAGGAGAATGCCAAGGCGCTGCAGCAGATGATGGTGCACGTGGTGGAGGACGGCACCGGCCGTCGCGCCCAGGTCAGCGGCGTCACCATCGGCGGCAAGACCGGTACCGCCCAGTCCGATCCCAAGCGCCCGCCCTATGCCTGGTTCGTCGGCTTCGCGCAGGACCCCGACGTGGCGATCGCCGTGTTCATCGAGGACGCCCAGGTGCAGCGCAGCGACATCGCGGGCGGCGCCCTGGCCGGGCCGGTCTTCGCCCAGGTGGTGGAGGCCCTGAGATGAGTGCGTTCTCATGCCACGGTCAGGTTGGCGCGGCACAATGGTGGCCTGCCTGTTCTGACGTCCCTCATGCCGACCGACCGAAAGGAATGTCCCGATGACCCAGCACGGCACGGTGCTCGGCGGGCGATACCAGCTCGACCAGGTGATCGGGCGCGGCGGCATGGCCGAGGTCTGGCGGGCCATGGACGTGCGGCTCGGGCGCGAGGTGGCGCTCAAGCGGCTGCGGGTTGACCTGGCCACCGACCCCACCTTCCAGGCCCGCTTCCGCCGCGAGGCGCAGTCCGCGGCGGGCCTGAACCACCCCAACATCGTCTCCACCTACGACACCGGCGAGGAAGCCGACCAGAAGACCGGCGTCGCGGTGCCCTACATCGTGATGGAGCTGGTGGAGGGCCACACCCTGCGAGACCTGCTGCGGGCCGACCGGCCGATCCGCCCCGAGAAGGCCTTCGAGTGGACCCAAGGGGTGCTGGACGCGCTGGGCACCAGCCACAAGGCCGGCATCATCCACCGCGACATCAAGCCCGCCAATGTGATGCTCACCCCCACCGGCCAGGTGAAGGTGATGGACTTCGGCATCGCCCGGGCCGTCGCGGACACCTCGGCCACCATGACCCAGACCGCGGCCGTGATCGGCACCGCGCAGTACCTCTCCCCCGAGCAGGCCCGCGGTGAAACGGTGGACAACCGTTCCGACATCTACTCGTCGGGCTGCCTGCTCTACGAGCTGCTCTGCGGCCGGCCACCCTTCACCGGGGACTCGCCGGTCAGCGTCGCCTACCAGCACGTCCGCGAGGCCCCCGTGCCGCCGTCGACGCTGGACCCGGAGCTGACGCCCGCAATGGACGCCATCGTGCTGAAGTCCCTGGCCAAGGACCCGGCGGACCGTTACCAGACCGCGCGCGAGATGCGCGACGACATCGCCCGCCTGCTGAATGGGGAGACCGTCCAGGCGATGGTGCCCCCGGTGCCGGTGGTACCGGCCACGACGGTGGACCCGAATGCCGCCACCGAGCTGGTGCCCACCCCGTCCACGGCCACCAGCGCCACCTCGGCCGCGAGCGCCGCCAGCGCCACCCCCGTCGAGGACCCCGTCGACGAGGAAGTGGTGGAGGAGGACCCGAAGAAGCGCTCGCTGGTGGGCTGGATCATCGCCCTGTTGTTGCTGGCCCTGCTGGCCCTGGGCGGGATCAGCGCCTATGTCTTCCTGCGCAATCCCACCGATCCGGACATGGCCGCGGTGCCCCAGGTCACCGGCCAGACCGAGGAATCGGCCACCCAGGAACTCAGCACCGCCGGCTTCCAGGCCAAGGCCGTGCACACCAACCTCAAGGACACCACCACCATCGGCCAGGTGACCGAGCAGGACCCGAACCAGGGCCAGGAGGCCCGCAAGGGCTCCACCGTCACCATCACCGTCAACGACGGCCCGCAGACCAACAAGATCCCCACCGCGATCACGGGGATGACCGAGGACGAGGCCCGCAAGGCCCTGACCGAGGCCGGCTTCACCGCCGGCAACATCTCCGCCAAGACGGCCAGCGCCGATCAGGAGAAGGAGCACCTGGACTTCACCAAGGGTCAGGTGGTCACCTCCAACCCGGCGCCCGGAGCCGACGTCGTGCCCGCGGAGCAGAAGGTGGTGCTCTTCCTGGCCACCGGCAAGTCCACGATGCCGAACCTGGGCAGCCTGACCGAGGAGGAGGCCAAGAAGGCCGCCGCCGCGGCCGGCTTCAAGGACGTCACGGTCGAGAAGATCGACGTCACCGACCAGTCCCAGGACCAGAAGGTGCAGCGGCAGGATCCGACAGCCGGTCAGCAGGCCGACCGCACCGCGACGGTCACCATCACCATCGGCGAGTACGTCAAGCCGGAGCCGGTGCCGGCCCCCACCCAGACCGCCAGCTCCGCCAGCGCCAGCCCGTCGGCCACCCAGTCCGAGACGCCGGCCGAAGACCTGGTGGACGTGCCGAATGTCACCAACCAGGACCAGGCGGCCGCGAAGGCCGCCCTGGAAGCCGCCGGCTTCGCGGTGCAGGTGAACCAGGCCGAGACCCACAACCAGGCCGAGCAGGGCAAGGTGCTCAACCAGAACCCGGCCGGTGGCCAGGCCCCGTGGGGCAGCACCGTCGCGATCGGGGTGGGCAAGTACGTGGCGGAGTCGACGGCGCCCAGCAGCAAGCCGAGCAGCACGGCCAGCAGCGCTCCGCCCGCCGCCACCGCCAGCAAGACCCCCTGATCAGCCGGCCAGCCTCATCAGGGGGCTGAGTCCCGCCGCCCGGTGCGGGGCGTCGGTGTCCCCGCATTCGGCCAGCCAGCGGCCCAGCATCTGGTGGCCGCCCTGGGTGAGCACGCTCTCGGGGTGGAACTGCACGCTCTCGCAGGCGAACTCCCGGTGCCGCACGCCCATGATCACGCCGGACTCGGTGCGGGCCGTGACCGCCAGGCAGTCCGGCAGGGTCTCCGGTTGGATGGCCAGCGAGTGGTAGCGGGTGCAGGCGATCGGGCTGTCGAGGTCCGCGAACACGCCGTCGTGCTGGTGGAAGACCTGACTCACCTTGCCGTGCAGCAGCTCCGGGGCGGGCCCGACGGAGCCACCGAAAGCCACCGCCATCGACTGCAGCCCCAGGCAGACCCCGAAGATCGGCTTGCGGCCGGCCAGCCGACGCACCACGTCGATACACACCCCGGCCTCCTGTGGGGTGCCCGGCCCGGGCGAGAGCAGCACCCCGTCGAAGCCCTCGGCCCACGCGTCGGTGAAGACGCCGTCGACGAAGAAGCGCAGGTCGTCATTGCGCCAGACCTCCACCTCGGCGCCGATCTGCGCCAGGTACTGCACGAGGTTGTAGACGAAGCTGTCGTAGTTGTCGATCACCAGGATGCGGGCCATGCCGACCATTCTGGCCGACCCGCCGGGCTCACCGGTCCACCGTCGCCCGGTTGAGATCCAGGGCGTCCGAGTAGCCGGGCATGGTGACGCTGGCCAGACGCTCCTGCTTCCAGCCCAGCCGGTAGGCGTCGACGTACTGCTGGTAGACCGCCACCTCGTGACTGTCGGCCAGCGCCGCGGTCAGCCGCTGCGGGTCCCCAATGGCGGTGATCTGATAGGGCGGGGCATAGGGCACGCCGCGCAGCACCACCGTGTTGCCGACGCACTTGATCCCGGTGAGCGAGCTCACCCGCTGCCCCTGGATGGTCATCGCCTCCGCCCCCGCGGACCAGAGCACGTTGACCACCATCTGGATGTCCTGCTGGTGCACCACCAGCAGGTCCTCGTCGAGGTTGAGCGGTTTGACGCTCAGCGGGGCGTCGGTGAGCGTCACCCGGACCGCCGGTCCCTTCACCGGGGTCAGGGCCGCCACCTGGGCCGCGGCGGTCAACAGGTCCCGGTCCGTGTCCGAGGCGGCTGCCTCCCGGACGGAGAGCTCCTCCACCTCGGCCCGCTGGGCGGTCACCGCCCGGGTCAGCTCCACATTGCGTTGCGACTGGCTGCGCACCAGACCCGCCAGGTCATCATTGCGGTCCGGCCGCAGGTCCCGGCCGCCGCTGACCTGCGCGCCCACCACCATCATCAGCCCCACCACCATCATCACCGCGAGGGTGGCCAGCCGCATCGGCAGGCTGCGGCGGCGGGCTGGGGCTTTGGGCGGCACGTGAACTAGGCTACCGGCAGTGGATCGGCCCCCGCCGATCAGCCGAAATCAGCCCAGGAGAAGGTCTTGCCCGAGTCGAAGGTTCGCAAATCCGCCGCCACCAAGCAGAAGGTGGAGGCCAAGCAGGAACTGGCCGCCAGCCGTCGGGACCGCGAACGGTACACCGCCACCCGCAGCACCGCCTGGGTCCCGTGGGCCTTCTGCATCACCGGCCTGCTGGGCGTCGCCTGGCTGGTGGTCTTCTACATCGCCGGGGACAAGATCCCGGGGATGCGGGAGCTGGGCAACTGGAATGTGCTGATCGGGATGGCCCTGATGATGTCGGCCTTCGGCATCGCCACCATGTGGAAGTAAACACACGGGCTCGCTGCGGCTACGCCTCCGCTCGCACGACTCCCCAGGCTCAGCCCTGCGGCTTCAGCAGCGGAAAGAGGATGGTCTCCCGGATCCCGGCATTGGTGAACAGCATCACCAGCCGGTCGATCCCCAGGCCCAGGCCGCCCATCGGCGGGCAACCGAACTCCAGGGCATTGAGGAAGTCCTCGTCCAGCTGCATCGCCTCGGGGTCTCCGGCCGCGGCGGCCAGTGACTGCGCGGTGAGCACCTCCCGCTGCACCACGGGGTCCACCAGCTCGGTGAAGCCGGTCCCCCGCTCCATGCCGCCGATGATCAGGTCCCAGGCCTCCACCAGGCCGGGCTCGCTGCGGTGCGGACGGGCCAGCGGCTGGGCGATGGCCGGGTAGTCGCAGACGAAGGTGGGGTTGATGAGCGTCGGCTCCACCACCTCACCGAAGAGCTCCATCGCGAGCTTGCCGGGAGCCCACTTCGGGTCGTGATCGATCTCCCGCTCCTCCAACAGCTGGATCAGCCGCTCCGCCGGGGTCTCGACGGTGATCGTCTCCCCCAGCGCCTCGGACAGTCCCGGGTAGAAGCTCAGCCAGCGCCACTCGCCGTCCAGGTCGATGGTGCCCTTGTCGGTCTCGATCTGGTGGATACCGGTGGCCTCGGCGGCGGCCATGATGACGTCCTTGATGACGTCGGCGATGGTGAACTGGTCTCCCCAGCTCATGTACGCCTCCAGCATGCTGAACTCGGCCGAGTGCGAGGAGTCGATCCCCTCATTGCGGAAGATCCGGCCCATCTCGTAGACCCGGTCCGCGCCGCCCACCATGGCGCGCTTGAGGTAGAGCTCCAGCGCGATCCGCAGCGTCATGTCGATGTCGAAGGCATTGAGGTGGGTGTTGAACGGACGGGCCGCCGCGCCGCCGTGCACCAGCTGCAGGGTCGGGGTCTCGATCTCCAGGAAGCCCTGCCCGTCCAGGGTGCTCCGGATGGCCTGGTAGATGGCGGCCCGGGTGCGCACCATGTCCCGCGCCTCCTGGCGCACCACCAGGTCGGCATAGCGCTGCCGGACCCGGGCCTCCTCGGACAGCTCCTTGTGCAGGGTGGGCAGCGGACGCAGCGCCTTGGCGGCCATCCGCCACTCGGCGGCCATCACGGACAGCTCACCGCGCCGGGAACGCTCGATCCGGCCGCGGACCCAGACAAAGTCCCCCAGGTCGACGTCGCTCTTCCAGGCGACCAGCGCCTCCTCCCCAACCTCCGCCAGGCTGAGCATCACCTGTAGACGCTCGCCGGAGTTGTCGTGGGTGAAACCGTCCTGCAGGGTGGCGAAGGCCAGCTTGCCGGTGTTGCGGATGAAGACCACCCGGCCGCCAATGGTGACCTCGGTCTCGTGGTCCGCATCGCCGGGCTCGGGCAGCTTCTGCTCCCATTCGCGCACCTCGGCCAGGGTGTGACTACGGCGGAGGTCGGCCGGGTAGGCCTGGTGCCCGGCGGCCAGGATGCGCTCCCGCTTGTCCCGCCGGACCTGCACCTGCTCGGAGACGGAGGGGCCCTCGACGGCGGGGCTGGCGGATTGGGGCTGGTTGTTCTGGCTCACCGGCACAGCCTATCCGCCCGCCCCGACATTCCGCGAAGCGCGTAAAGACTGTCCGGGCCCGCGCCGGCTCTCCTAGCGTGGAGGGAGCTCCACGCTTCACCAGCCATCTGCCAGGAGGAAGAACCATGAGCGACAACAACAGCTTCGCGCCCGACGCGGACCAGGATCCGACCCCGGAGACTGCCCCCAACCTGGACGCCCAGCCCACCGGCGACGACATCGCGCCCGACCCGATCGAGTCGGTCGGCGAGCCGCGGCAGGACGACAGCCAGGCCGACCGCGTCCGCGACGCCGCGGTGACCGTCGAAGCCCGGGAGAGCGCCAGCGACTTCGGGCGCGACGAGCCGGGCCAGAGCGAGCCGGTCACCGACACCGCGCAGATCCCGATCAACCCCTACCAGCAGCGCGAGGGCGGCGAGGTCGAGCTGGGTGAGGGCGAGTTCGAGGTCCGCGGGGACCACGGCCGCGATTCTGACGGCAACCACTTGGGCACTGAGGACGGTGCTGTCCAGACCGGTCTTGACCGGCAGCAGTACTGAGCCACCCACCCCACACTCACCATCCCGCCGCCAGGGAGGCCCCCTTCGGGCCCCCTTGGCGGCGGTCTGCGTGTGACCTGGAATCCGGTAGCCTGCGGGTACCCCCGAATCGAGCTCGTATCCGCGTCCGTGCCCACCGAAAGAACCAGATGCTCCGCTCCGTTCGACTCCTCACCGCGCTCGGCCTCACCGGCGGTCTCGCCCTGGCCGGTTGCTCCTCCGACGCCACCCGGCTGCCAACCAATTCCTCGACCGGGCTTCCGGATACCGTCAATGCCTCGACGCCGCAGGCCAAGACCCGCTACCCGGCCACCGTCACCTTCTGCGGGCTTCCGCTGCGGGTCACCAAGCCCCCGCAGCGCACCGTTGCCCTGGATCAGGCCTCGGCGGAGCTGCTGCTCACCCTGGGTCTGGCAGACCGGATGGTCGGCACCGGCGGGTGGACCGACACTGTGCTGTCCCCCGTCGCCAAGGACAACCAGTCCGTGCCGCGGCTGAGCCGGGAGACGCCGACCATGAGCGCCGTGCTGGCCAAGAAGCCGGACCTGGTCACCGCCTCCTTCGCGGAGAGCCTGAGCGCGGAGACCGGCGGCACCCTGCGGCAGTACGCCGCCAAGAAGGTGCCGGTCTACCTCTCCTCCACCGGCTGCCAGGGCGGGCAGAATCCCAATGGCGAATCGGCGTCGGGCCCCCGGAAGACCAAATTCCAGATGAAGGAGGTCTACCAGGAGGTCAATGACCTGGCCACCATCCATGGTGTGCCGCAGCGGGGCACCGAGTTGGTGGCCGACCTGACCAAGCGACTGGACTCGGTGGTCAAGGCCGACGCCAGCAAGAAGCCCACGGTGCTGTTCTGGTTCTCCGGCAGCGACGAGCCCCGGGTGGCGGGTGGCACCGGGCCCGCCCAGTTCGTCAGCGACCACCTGGGCCTGACCAATGTCTACGGCGACCGCAAGGAGCAGTGGGTCACGGCCAGCTGGGAGGAGATCGCCAAGAAGAACCCGGACGTGATCGTGATCGCCAGCCTGGACCGCAAGGGTGAGCCGGAGGAGTTCGCACCCGGCAAGATCTCGACCCTGATGAAGAACTCCTCCACCGCCAGGATGAAGGCGGTCACCCAGGAGCAGTTCGTCACGGTGCAGGGGGCCGACCTCACCCCGTCGATCCGCACGGTGGACCTGGCGGAGAAGATCTCGGTGGGTCTCTACGGCATGGGGCTGGTGAAGTAGCGCGTACCCTTGGCGGTTGTGCTGATCAAACTCATCAACCGCTACATCAAGCCCTACTGGGGCTTGATCGCGGTGGTGCTGGTGCTGCAACTCGTCGCCACCATTGCCTCGCTGTACCTGCCCAACCTGAACGCCAGGATCATCGACCAGGGCGTGGCCCGCGGCGACACCCACTACATCTGGGTGCATGGTGTCTGGATGCTGGGCGTGAGCCTGGCCCAGGTGCTGGCCCAGGTGGCCGCCACCTGGTTCGGGGCCCGTGCCGCCATGCAGTTCGGCCGCGATGTGCGCGACGCCGTCTTCCACCGCGTCCTGGGCTTCAGCTCCCGCGAGCTCAACCAGTTCGGCGCCCCGTCGTTGATCACCCGCACCACCAATGACGTGCAGCAGGTGCAGCAGCTGGTGCTGATGACCTGCGTGATGATGATCAGCGCCCCGATCACCATGGTCGGCGGTGTCTTCATGGCGGTCCGGGAGGATCCCGGGATGAGCTGGCTGATCGTGGCCGCCGTGCTGGCCCTGGGCGCCGGGGTCAGCCTGCTGATCTGGCGGGTCACCCCGCTGTTCGGCATCCAGCAGCGGCGGATCGACGACCTGAACCGGGTCTTGCGGGAGCAGATCACCGGCATCCGGGTGGTGCGCGCCTTCGTCCGCGAGCCGCACGAGGCGGCCCGGTTCGAGCGCACCAACGCCCAGCTGACCAGCACCACCACCAGCCTGGGCCGGCACATGGCCGTCATGTTCCCGTTCGTGATGCTGATCATGAACCTGGGCTCGGTGGGCGTGATGTGGTTCGGCGGGCACCGGATTGCCGACGGGCACATCCAGGTGGGCCAGCTGACCGCCTTCCTCACCTACCTGATGCAGATCCTGATGAGCGTGATGATGGCCACCATGATGCTGGTCTTCGCGCCCCGCGCGGCCGTCTGCGCCGGCCGGATCATGGAGGTGCTGACCACCGAGAGCACCGTCGTGCCCCCGGCCAACGGCATCACCCAGCTGGCCGGCCGCGGCGTGCTGGAGATGCGCGACGTGGAGTTCACCTACCCCGGGGCCGAGGCCCCGGTGCTGAGCCAGATCGGCTTCGCCCTGGCCCCCGGCCGCACCACCGCCGTCATCGGCTCCACCGGCTCCGGCAAGTCCACCCTGGTCAACCTGATCCCCCGGCTCTTCGACGCCACCGGCGGCCAGGTGCTGGTGGACGGCGTCGACGTCAGGGAGCTGGACCCGGACACCCTGTGGGCCCGGATCGGCCTGGTGCCGCAGAAGCCCTACCTGTTCAGCGGCACCGTCGCCTCCAACCTGCGCTACGGCAAGCCCGACGCCACCGACGAGGAACTCTGGCAGGCTCTGGAGACCGCCCAGGCCGCGGACTTCGTGCGGCAGATGGACGGCCAGCTGGCGGCCCCGATCAGCCAGGGCGGCACCAATGTCTCCGGCGGCCAGCGGCAGCGCCTCTCGATTGCCCGGGCGCTGGTCAAGGAGCCCGGAATCTATGTCTTCGACGACTCCTTCAGCGCCCTGGACGTCGCCACCGACGCCCGGCTGCGGGCCGCGCTGGCCAGCAGAACCCGGGAGGCGGCGGTGCTGATCGTCGCCCAGCGGGTCAGCACCATCCGCGAGGCGGACCAGATCCTGGTGCTGGAGGACGGCCGGATCGTCGGCCGCGGCACCCACGACGAGCTCCTGGCGAGCTGCCCCACCTATGGCGAGATCGTCGACTCCCAGCTGAGCGCCGAGGAGGCAGCATGAGCAAGCGCGCGCAGGTCGACGCACCCGAAGACGACGAGACCCTGAACGCGGACCAGCAAGCGGCCCTGGCTGTGGACAACCAGGCCGCCCCCCAGCGCCCCAAACACGGCGGCCGCGCGCAGGGGCCGATGGGAATGCAGATCGGCGGGGAGAAGCCGGTCAACTTCGGTGTCTCCCTGAAGCGCCTGCTGGGCCACCTGCGTCCCGAGCGCACACTGATCGGCTTGACCGTGCTGATGGCTGCCGTCGGCGTGCTGGCCAATGTGGTGGGCCCCAAGATCCTGGGCCGGGCCACCGACGTGATCTTCGCCGGCGTGCTGGGCAAGGCGCTGGGTGCGCAGGCCCCGGCCGGCACCCCGATCGGCGTGATTGTGGAGAAGATGCGCGCCGCCGGCCAGGGTGACATGGCGGACATGGTGCAGACGATGAACGTGGTGGTGGGCCAGGGGATCGACTACGACCGGCTGGGCCGAATCCTGCTGTTGGCGCTGGGTTTGTTCGTCGCGGCCTCCCTGCTGGGCTTCCTGCAGGGCTGGCTGCTCAATGGCGCGGTGCAGCGCTCGATCTACCGCATGCGCCAGGAGGTCAGCGCCAAGCTGGACCGGCTGCCGCTGAGCTACTTCGACAAGCAGCCCCGTGGCGAGCTGCTCAGCCGGGTCACCAATGACATCGACAATGTCTCCCAGACCCTGCAGCAGACCCTCTCCCAGTTGCTGAACGCGCTGCTCACCCTGGTGGGTGTGCTGGTGATGATGTTCTGGGTGAGCTGGCAGCTGGCCCTGGTCACGCTGCTGATCATCCCGATCTCCGGGGTGCTGGCCGGCGTGATCGGCAAGCGCTCACAGAAGCTCTTCGCCCAGATGTGGAAGTCCACCGGCGAACTGAACGGCCACATCGAGGAGGCCTACTCCGGGCATGCCCTGGTCAAGACCTTCGGCCGCCAGAAGGAGGTGGAGGCGGTCTTCGCGCAGCACAACGACGGCCTGTTCCGCAGCGCCTTCGGGGCCCAGTTCATCAGCGGCATCATCATGCCGGTGATGTTCTTCGTCGGGAACCTGAACTACGTGGCCATCGCCGTGATCGGCGGGTTGAAGGTGGCCTCGGGCTCCATGCGGCTGGGTGACGTCACCGCCTTCATCCAGTACTCCCGGATGTTCACCCAGCCGGTCACCCAGGTGGCCAGCATGAGCAACCTACTGCAGTCCGGCGTCGCCTCCGCGGAGCGGGTCTTCCAGGTGCTGGACGCCCCGGAACAGTCCGCGGAGGCCAACGGCAGCCTGGTCACCCCCACCCAGGGCCGAGTGGTCTTCGACCACGTCGACTTCCGCTACCTGCCGGACCGGCCGTTGATCCAGGACCTCAACCTGGTGGCCGAGCCGGGCCAGACCGTGGCCATCGTCGGGCCGACGGGTGCCGGCAAGACCACCCTGGTGAACCTGCTGATGCGCTTCTACGAGCTGCAGGGCGGCCGGATCACCCTGGACGGGGTGGACATCTCCACCGTGCCTCGACGCGAGTTGCGCGACCGGATGGGCATGGTGCTGCAGGACACCTGGCTGTTCGGCGGCACTATCCGGGACAACATCGCCTATGGCCGCCCCGGCGCCTCCGAAGAGGAGATCGTCGAGGCCGCCACCGCCGCCTATGTGGACCGCTTCGTGCACTCGCTGCCCGACGGCTACGACACGATGATCGACGAGGAGGGGTCCAATGTCTCGGCGGGCGAGAAGCAGCTGATAACCATCGCCCGGGCCTTCCTCAGCGACCCGGCGATGCTGATCCTGGACGAGGCCACCAGCTCCGTCGACACCCGCACGGAGGTGCTGGTGCAGCACGCCATGACGGCGCTGCGAGCCAACCGCACCAGCTTCGTGATCGCCCACCGGCTGAGCACCATCCGCGACGCCGACCTGATCCTGGTGATGGCGGACGGTGCGATTGTGGAGCAGGGCAGCCACCACGAGCTGCTGGCGGCCCGAGGCCACTACCACGAGCTCTACCAGAGCCAGTTCGCGGCCCCGGCCGAGGACGCCACCTGACCGGGTGGGTCAGTGACGCGCGCAGACGGTCTGGCGGGGCGCGTTCTTGCCGCTGAGCACCTTGTAGGCCCGCTTGAAGTCCGCGCAGCGCTCGCGATCCTCGCGGGCGCTGTACGCGTAGCCGACGTTGCGGCTGATCCGGCCCATGTCGAACCGGTCTGCGGCGCGGTTGCTGCCGGGGCGCAGATCGGCCCAGTACCAGGTGGCGATCCGGGCGGAGTAGCGGGGCGAGGCGGCCGCGGCCGGGTTGCGGCTGAGGTTGACCCCGATCTCCCGACCGGCGGCGCGGTAGTTCCAGGCGCCGGTCAGCTGGATGTAGCCCCGGCCCTTGTACCGGCTCCGCACGCCCCGCTCATTGGCGGCTGGGTCCATCCGGCTCTCGTTGACCAAGGTGGACAGGAAGGCGGCCTGGCGCTGCGGGGTGGTGATCCCGGCCGCGCGCATCTCCCGATTGAGGCTGCCCAGATTCTGGGCGACGCGCGGGTGCTTGGAGACCCGGGAACCGAACATGGCCTTGAGCTGGGCGTGGGTGATGTCGGCGGGGGCCGCCTCGGCGGGGGCCTGGGCCGGCAACTGGAGGCCGGCAGCCAGGGTCAGGCTGGCCAGGAGGCCGACGGTGGAACGGAGCAGGACGGGGCGCTGGGCTGCGGTCACGGGGGGTGGTCTCTCTCGGGATGCGACAAATCGGTCCGGGGAAGGCGGCACCAGTCTTGCATGAGAAATGGATGAGAAACGAATTAAGGTTTGGCTCATGGAGAACGGGACCACCGGATGACCATCCACAGCCAGCATCCCTTTGACGACGGCAGACGCGAGGCCGCCCGCCAGCTCCGCGGCCGGCTGGGCTCGCGGGTCTGCCTGCTCACCGCGGGCGGGCCCGGCCAACGCGCCGGCTGGACGGTGAGCGCGGCGCTGATCGTCGACGGCGACCCGTGGCGGGTGCTGGCACTGGTGGATCCGGACAGTGACCTGTGCGAGCTGGCCGAGAGCACCACCCGCTGCGCCCTGCACCTGCTGAGCGACGGCCAGCAGTACCTGGCCGATGCCTTCGCCGGCCTGGCACCCGCCCCCGGCGGGCCCTTCCGGCTGGCCGACTGGGAACAGAGCACCCACGGGCCGCGGTTGGCCGGGGCCGAGAACTGGGCGCTGCTCACGCTGGAGTCGGCCGCCACCCTGGGCTGGTCCCGCCAACTGGTCTTCACCGTCGACGAGGCCCACGCCGGGGCAGACCCGGCACCACTGCACCATCTGCGGGGGCGCTACCGCAGCCTCCCGTCGGCCTGAGTCAGCCCAGGATGCGTCGCAGCTGGGCGCGCTGGGAATCGGTCAGGGCACCCGCGAAGCCGGCCAGGGCGTCGGCCTGCTCGTCGCGCGCGTCGGCCAGGGCCTCAACGAGGGCCGTGACTACCAGCTCGGCGCGGGTGCGGGCGGGGGTGTACAGCCAGGCCCGGCCCGACCTCTCCCGGTGCACGACGCCCTTTTTTGCCAACCGGTCAAGAACCGTCATCACGGTGGTGTAGGCCAAGGGTTTCTCGTTCAGCAAATTCTCATGGATCTCACGGACAGACGCGGGTTTCCCTTGCTGCCAAAGGTTCTCCATGATTCGGGTCTCGAGTTCGCCCAGAATGGCCATGGGGGCAGTCTAGAACCCGAATGGCCACCTACGACAACTGGTAGTAACCTCCGCCTCATGGACGCTCAGGTCATTGCCAGATGGCAATTCGGGATCACCACGGTCTACCACTTCCTGTTCGTGCCGCTGACCATTTCGCTGTCGATGCTGGTCGCGGTGCTCCAAACAATTTGGTATCGCACCGGGAATGACAACTTTCTCCGCTTGACGAAATTCTTCGGAAAGCTCTTCCTGATCAATTTTGCGGCCGGCGTGGTGACCGGCATCGTGCAGGAGTTCCAGTTCGGGATGAACTGGTCCGAATACTCCCGCTTCGTGGGCGACGTCTTCGGTGCGCCCCTGGCGCTGGAGGCCCTGCTGGCCTTCTTCCTGGAGTCCACCTTCCTTGGCCTGTGGATCTTCGGCTGGGACCGGCTGCCCAAGAAGATCCACCTGGCCTCGATCTACCTGGCCGCGATCGGCACCATGCTGAGCGCCGTGTTCATCCTGGCCGCCAACAGCTGGATGCAGAATCCTGTCGGGGCCGTCTACCGCAATGGCCGGGCCGAGCTGGTGGACTTCGGCGCCGTGCTGACCAACCCGGTCTTCCTGGTCACCTTCCCGCACCAGATCAGCGCCTCCTACATGGTGGGCGGCGGCCTGGTTGCGGGGCTGGGCGGCTGGCACCTGGCCCGGCTGCACAAGGCCCGTCGCAATGCCGCCGAGGGGCAGGACCTGCACTACACCGGCACCGTCGTGAAGGCTGAGCACATCGAACGCGACCTCACCACCTGGCGCTGGGCCACCAAGTTCGGCGCCCTGGTGCTGCTGGTGGCCTCGCTGGCCGTGATGGGCTCCGGGGACCTGCAGGGCAAGGTGATGACCACCGTCCAGCCGATGAAGATGGCCGCGGCCGAGGCCCATTACGAGACCGAGGACAGCCCGGACTTCTCCATCGTCACCGTCGGCTCCTTGGATGGCTCCAAGGAGGTCTGGTCCCTGAAGGTGCCCAAGCTGCTGGCCTTCCTGGCCCACGGCAACTTCGATTCCCAGGTGCAGGGCATCAATGACCTGAACGAGCAGTACGCCGCCAAGGGCTTCATCCGCGACGACGGCAGCCAGACCGAGCTGCAGAAGCAGTACGCCGAGGTGCTGAAGACCATGCCGGTCAACTCCGCGCCCAATGTGATGATGAGCTACTGGACCTTCCGGATCATGATGGGCCTGGGCTTCGCCGGGATGGGGATCTCGCTGTGGATCCTGTGGGCCCTGCGCAAGGGCCGCAACCCCCTGCCCAGCCCCTTGTGGACCACGGCCATGTGCGTGCTGCCCTTCCTGAGCGTCTTCGCCAACTCCTTCGGGTGGATCTTCACCGAGATGGGCCGCCAGCCGTGGATCGTGGCCGGCGTGCTGCCCACCTGGAGCGCGGTCTCCCCGTCGGTCAGCAAGGGCGAGGCGATCACCACCATGGTGCTGTTCACCCTGATCTACGGGATCCTGGCCGTCGTCGAGCTGGGGTTGATCCTGAAGTGGAACCGGGCCGGGCTGCCCGAGGTTGCCCCCGTCGAGCTGATCGAGGACGAGGACGCCCCCTTGTCCTTCGCGTACTGAGGAAAGTGATCCTGAGATGCTGACCCTGCTCCAGACCCAGCCGACCACGCTGCAGATGGTCTGGTTCTTCCTCTCGGCCGTGCTCTGGCTCGGCTACCTCTTCCTGGAGGGCTTCGACTACGGCGTCGCGATGCTCTTCCCGATCCTCGGCCGTGACCCCCAGGACCGACGGGTGATGATCAACACCATCGGGCCGGTCTGGGACGGCAATGAGGTGTGGCTGCTGACCGCCGGCGGTGCCATGTTCGCCGCCTTCCCCGGGTGGTACGCGTCGCTGTTCAGCGGCCTGTACCTGCCGCTCTTCCTGGTGTTGGCCGGCCTGATCATGCGCGGCGTCGCCTTCGAGTACCGGGCCAAGCGGGACAGCGCGCAGTGGAAGTCCGGCCTGGACTGGTGCGCCACCATCGGCTCCTTCCTGCCCTCGCTGGTCTTCGGCGTCGGCTTCGCCAACTTCGTCAAGGGCATCCGGGTGGGTTCGGACCAGCTGATCGCCCAGGGCTTCTGGAGCCTGTTCAGCCCCTTCGCCCTGCTGGGCGGCGTGCTGTTCGTGGTGCTCTTCCTGGCCCACGGCGCCGTCTTCATCGCCCTCAAGACCAAGGGCGAGATCCGCATCAAGGCCAATGCCTTCGCCCTGAAGGCGACCCTGGCCAGCGCCGTGCTGATGGCCGCCTTCGTGGTCTGGCAGAACGTGGCGTGGCCGGCCGGGGAGACCTCCTGGCTGGGCACCACTGCGACCGCGCTGTGCTGGGTCTTCGGGCTGATGGCCGCGGCCTACCTGGTGATTGCCTTCGTGATGGTCAAGAAGGAGCGTGATGGCTGGGCCTTCACCTTCACCGGCCTGGCGATCGCCTTCCTGGTGGTGGACATCTTCGCCAAGATGTACGGCAACCTGGGCTTCATCAGCCTGGATGCCGCCAAGCCGCTGGACATGACGACGGCCGCCAGCTCCCCCTACACGCTGAAGCTGATGACCATCGCTGCGGCCTGCGCCGTGCCCGTGGTGCTCGGCTACCAGGCCTGGAGCTACTGGGTCTTCCGCAAGCGGCTCAGCACCAAGAACCTGCCCGCCTAGGCTGGCGGCGTGGCAGGCCCCATCGACAGCCGCCTGGTGCGGCGAGGAAGGGCGACCAGGATCTTCCTGGTCGCCCTTGCCGTGGTGGGGCTGGTGCAGGCCGTCACCATCGTGGCGCAGGCCCGGCTGCTGGCCGACGCCATCTCCGCGGTCTTCGCCACCCATCGGCTGGACGGTCTGGGTGGGCCGCGGGGCTGGCTGGCGGCCCTGGCCGCGGTCTTCGTCGTCCGGGCCCTGCTGGGCTGGGCCTCGGAGAGCCTGGCCCACCACGCGTCGGCCCGGGTGAAGGCGGGGCTGCGCACGGACCTGGCACGCGCCCGGCTGGCCCGCCCGGCCGACCCCACGGTCAGCTCGTCGACGCTGGCCACGCTGGCCACCCAGGGCCTGGACGCCCTGGACGGCTACTACTCCAAGTACCTGCCCCAACTGGTGCTGGCGGTGGTGGTGCCGCTGGTGGTGGGCGGCGTGATTGCCACCCAGGACGTGGCCAGCGCGGTGATCATCGCCCTCACCCTGCCACTGATCCCGGTCTTCATGGCGCTGATCGGCTGGACCACCCAGCAGCAGGTGGCGCGACGCTGGCGGGTGCAGACCCGGCTGGCCAACCACTTCGCCGATCTGGTGACGGGCCTGGCCACCCTGCAGGTCTTCGGCCGGGCCAGTGGCCAGGCGGAGGGCCTGCGGATCACCGAGGGCCGCAACCGGGACGAGACCATGAAGACGCTGCGGGTCAGCTTCCTCAGTTCCTTTGCCCTGGAGCTGCTGGCCACCCTGAGCGTGGCGGTGGTGGCGGTCACGGTGGGCTTCCGGGTGGTCTTCGCGACGATGGACCTGCGCACCGCCCTGTTCGTGCTGATCCTGGCCCCGGAGGCCTACCTGCCACTGCGCCAGGTGGGCACCCACTACCACGACGCCACCGACGGGATGGCCGCCGCGAACCAGGCGCTGGAGTTCATCGCGGCGGCCCAGGACCCGACGGCCGAGCCCGTCGGGCCCCCGTCGGCCCGCCCGGGGATCGTGCTGGAACACATCACCCTGACCTGGCCGGGGGCACCCTGCCCGGTGCTGGACGACGTGAGCCTGGGCGTCGCCCCGGGGGAGGTCGTCGCGCTGCAGGGCCCCTCGGGCGGCGGCAAGTCCACGCTGCTGGCGGTGGTGATGGGTTTCGTGGCCCCGGACTCCGGCCGGGTGCTCGGGGCGCGGCGCCGGGACCTGGCCTGGGTGAGCCAGGATCCCGGGATGCCGGAGGAGTCCATCGCCGCCAACATCGCCATGGGCGCCGCCCGGGAGGTCTCCCGCGTGGAGCTTCGGGAGCTGCTGGACCTGGCCGGGGGCCCGGACCTGGAGCTGGACCGGCGGGTGGGCGACGACGCCGAGGGCCTCTCGGCCGGGGAACGACGCCGGGTGGCGATCGCCCGGGCCCTGCTGCGGTTGCGCGACGGGGCCTCGCTGCTGGTGATGGACGAGCCCACCGCCGGGTTGGATGCCGACGCCGAGGCCGCCGTGATCGACGCCGTGCGGGCCAGCGGCGCCGGCGCCCTGGTGGTGAGCCATCGGCCGGCCATGCTGGCGATGGCGGACCGGGTGGTCACGCTCGGGGGTGCCGCATGAGGTTGGTGCGCCAGATGCTCGACGTCGTGCCCCACGGCCGGTGGCGGTTCGCCCTGTCCCTGCTGCTGGCCACCCTCGCCTCGGGCGCCTCGGTGGCGCTGATGGGGGTCTCGGCATGGCTGCTCAGCCGGGCCGCGGAGCACCCGCCGGTGCTCTACCTGGAGGCGGCGGCCGTCGGGGTGCGCTTCTTCGGCATCCTGCGCGGCGTCGCCCGTTACGCCGAACGGCTGGTGGGCCATGGCCTGGCGCTGCGGATGCAGGGGGCCCTGCGGCTGCACGCCTACCGCCGGTTGAGCCGCACCACGCTGCTGGGCCGCAGCCGGGGTGACCTGCTGACCCGGCTGGTGGCCGACGTGGAGGCGATCCAGGACGTGGTGGTCCGGGTGGCCATCCCATTGTGCTCGGCCAGCATCGTGATGCTGGGCACCTCGGTGATGCTGGCCCTCTTCAGCCCCGGGGCGGCCGCGGTGCTGCTGACCAGCGCCCTGCTGGCTGGGATCGGCCTGCCCTGGGTGGCGCAGCGGCTCAGCCGCGCCGCGGACGCCGAGGCGGTCACCGCCCGCGCCGAGCTCGCCGTCGCCATGGACCGGCTCTCCCACCATGCGATGGACCTGGTGGCCTGCGGACGGCAGGAGCAGGCGTTGGCCCGCCAGGCCGCCGTGCAGCGGCGCCTGGAGCGGGCGGACCGGCGCGCGGCGTGGACCCGCGGCGTCGCCACCGCCGGGCAGCTGCTGGCCGCCGGCGTGGCCGTGCTGGGCGCGCTGTGGATCGGCGCCCACGCGGTGGCCGACGGGCGGCTGCTGGGCCGGGACCTGGCCGTGCTGGCGCTCACCCCGCTGGCGCTGCACGAGGTGCTGACCAGCTTCACCAGGGCCGCCCAGACCTGGACCCGTGCCCGCACCAGCCTGGGCCGGGTGGCCGAGCTGCTGCACCAGCCGCCGGTGGGCCGGGGTGACCGGCCCCCCGCCACCCGGACCGAGGATCCCGGCCTGACGCTGACCGGGGTGACCGTCGGCTGGCCCGGCGGTGAGGCCCTGGTCAGCGATCTGGACCTGACGGTGCGTCCGGGTGACCGGTTGGCCGTGACCGGCCCCTCCGGGGTGGGCAAGACCACCCTGGCCGCCACCGTGATGGGGCTGATCCCGCCGCTGGCCGGCCAGGTGTCCAGCAGCGGCCCGGTGGCCTACCTGGCGCAGGATGCCCACATCTTCGCCACCACCGTGGCGGAGAATGTCCGGATCGGCAACAAGGAGGCCAGCGACGAGCAGGTGGCCGACGCCCTGCGTCGGGCCGGTCTGGAGATGGACCCCACGCGAGTGGTGGGCGAGCGGGGCGCCACCCTCAGCGGCGGCGAGATCCGGCGCATCGCGCTGGCCCGGGTGCTGGTGGCCGACGACACCCAGGTGCTGGTGCTGGACGAGCCCACCGAACACCTTGATCGTGAAACTGCAGATGCCCTGATGGCCGACCTGTGGCGCACCTGCGGAAATTCACCGATTCTGGTGGTGACCCATGACCCCGCGGTTGTCTCGTCCTGCAACAAGATCCTGCATCTCCGCCGAGGCGGCGGCCCCGCTCAGATCGAGGTCACCCCCGGGATGATCTGACGGGTGACATGGCCCATGCCCCCGACTAGCCTGATTTCACCATCGGGTCAGCAGAACTGACCATTGCGGTGGCTCTTTTCTTCTCGGGGGAGGTGGAAAGGTGGAACAGGTCCACTGTGCACGGCCGGACACGGCACCGGCCCGGCTGATCGGTCAGCTCGACCGGCTGCTGGCGGGACGGGTGGCGGTGATCTCGGCACCCGCCGGGCACGGCAAGGAGAGCCTGGTCCGGGCCTGGCTGGGCGCCCATCCGGAGCTCCGGCACCGCTGCATCGGCTCGGCCCGGGAACTGGATGCGGCCGCCGAGACCCTGGCCGCGGGCGACGACGAGCGGCTGCTGGTGCTGGTGCTGGCCGGGGAGGAGATCCTGGCGGACACGACGGCGGTGACCCGATCCCTGGCCCTGTCCGAAGCCCATCCCCAGGTGCGGATCCTGTTCGTCGGACGTCGCCGGCCGGAGGCTCCGCTGGGCTCGTTGGCGGCCCGCGGCCAGCTGGTGGACCTGGACGGCAGCCAGCTTGCCTGGACCCGGCAGGAGGTGGCCGACGAGCTGGCCCCCCACAGCCCGGACCTGTCCGAGCAGGCGCTGGAGACCATCGTGACCATGACCCGGGGGTGGCCGGCGATCGTGCGGATCCTGGCGCAGCAGGAGCTGGACTGGTCCGCCGCGGACCGGATCACCCGGCTGGTGGACAGCTATGTCAGCGACGAGGTGCTGGCCGGCCTCGACGACGATGACCTGGAACTGCTGCACCAGCTGGCAGCCCTGCCCGAGCTGGATCCGCTGGCGGCCACCTGGCTGACGGGCCGCGGCGACGCCGCGGCCCAGCTCACCCGGCTGCAGTCCCACGGGCTGCCGATCACCTGGGGGGCGGACAACTCCATCCGGCTCAATCCCGTGCTGCGGGAACACCTCACCCGTCGACTGGTCCGCGAGGACCCGGAACTCGGCGAACGGCTGACCGAACGGGCGACCCTGTGGTTGCGCAACCGCGGCCGCTACCTGGACGCGGTGGCACTGGCCGTCGAGGCGCGGATGCTGCCGCTGGCCTGGCAGCTGGCCGCGGAATTCCTCACCGTCAACCTCCACCGGGACCGCCTGGACGAGGCGCTGCCGCGGCTGACCGAGCTGATCCCGCCCGGCTGGGAGATGGACGCGGTGCGCTCCGTCTCCGCGGGGCTGGTGAACCCGGCCGCCATGATTGCCCAGGTGGCGGCCCTGGGCCCCAGCCTGTCGGCCGGGGACCTGACCGGGCGGCTGGGGCATGTCTGTCTGGCCCTGGGCACCGTGCGACGTGCCGGCTACCCGGCCGACATCGACGTGAGCTCCGCGATGCGCCTGGCCGAGCAGGTGGAGGACGAGGACCTGCACGAGCTGCACCAGGCCCAGCTGGCCGCCGTCCGGCTGGAGCGTGGCCTGTGGTTGCTGCACCACTGCCGGATGGCGGAGGCCCAGGACGTGCTGCTCACCGCGCTGGGCCTGGCCCGGGTGGTGCAGGTGCCCTGGGTGCTGGTGACCGCACTGTCCGCGCTGGCCTTCATCCACGCCGAACAGGGCAGCACCGCCCAGGCGGCCCTGCTGGCCGACGAGGCACTGGAGCACGGCGAACAGACGGACTTCTCCACCGAGGCAGTCACCGAGTATGCGCTGCTGGCCAAGGTGCTGGTGGCCGTCGACACCGGCAACCTGGCCGCCGCCCGCCACTGGGTGGACCGCCTGGAGGCTCGCACCGGGCACCCGCGGGAGACCGACGCGATCCGCACCCACGTGCTGGCCCTCCATGAGATTGCCCGGGACGAGCCCGGCCGCGCCCGGGACCTCGTCAACGCCTACCGGGACCAGCCGCACCCGCCGGCCTCCCCGCTGGACCAACTGGTGACCGGGATGGCGGCCTTCAATGCCTTCATGGCCGACGACGACCTCGGCGCCGCCGGCCAGGAGCTGACGGACCTGCTGGCCCAGCCGCTGGGCGAGCGACTGCCCAGCCTGGTGGTGCCGCAGGCCCGGCTGGCGCTGGCCCAGGGCCGGCCGGAGCAGGCCCATCAGCTGCTGGCGCCCCTGGCCGGCAGCAACCGGCCATTGCACGACCACGCCAAGTACACCCTGTTTGCGCTGATGGTCTTCGGCACCGCCGCGGACCAGCTGCACCGACGGGAGGAGGCCACCAAGGCCTTCCAACGGGCCAGCGTGCTGGCGGCCCGGCTGGGGCTGGACGCCACCAATGCGCGGCACACCCGGATTGCCGGCAGCCGCCCCAAGATCCCGCTGACCGAGGCGGAGCGCACCGTGCTGGCCAGCCTGGATTCCAGCCGGACCCTGGGTGAGACGGCGGACCAGCTGTTCATCTCCCTGAACACCCTGAAGACCCACCTGCGCCGGATCTACAAGAAGCTGGGGGTGGCCAACCGGGAGGAGGCCATCGAGCGGGCCCGGATCCTGGGCCTGCGGGGCTGAGGATCCCGTCGGGCATAGGCTCGGGGCATGCTCGTAGCCTTCAGCGTTGCCCCGTCCGGCGTCGGCCCCAAGGGCGGGGAGAATCCCGACGCATCCGTGCACGACGCCGTCGCGGCCGCCGTCCGGATCGTGCGTGAGTCCGGCCTGCCCAACCGCACCGATTCCATGTTCACCACCATTGAGGGTGACTGGGATGAGGTGATGGACGTGGTCAAGCGGGCCACCGAGGCCGTTGGCGAGTACGGCAGCCGGGTGGCGCTGGTGCTCAAGGCCGACATCCGCCCGGGCCGCACCGGGGAGATGACGGCCAAGCTGGACCGGCTGGAGGCCGCGCTGGACGCGCAGGCCTGAGCCTGCCGGGCGGCTCCCGAGCCCCTCCCGTCGCCCCGGGTAAGGCAACCCTTAGCCCAATTCCTCCGGAATCGGCGGTTACTATCGCCTGTAGTGGACGCAACCGGTGGCGTCCCCCGCGGAAGGGATTCACGCATGACCCAGCCAGTAACCGATCCCCAGGGCGAGAGCGCCGCGCGCGACATCACGCAGCTCCCGGACTTGGCCAGCGCTGCCGGCCGCGTCGGCCCGGTGCGCACCCGGATGCCCGTCTACGTCGATCTGCTGCCGCCCTGCAATGCCGGCTGCCCCGCGGGCGAGAACATCCAGGAGTGGCTGCGGCTGATCAAGCACGGTCAGGAGGAGGCCGCCTGGCGCCAGCTCACCCGGGACAACCCCTTCCCCGCCATCCACGGCCGGGTCTGCTACCACCCCTGTGAGAATGTCTGCAACCGGGTGGAGCTGGACGGTTCGGTCAGCATCCACTCGGTGGAGCGCTTCCTGGGTGACACCGCGATCGAGAAGGGCTGGGCCTTCGAGAAGCCACGCAACAACACCGGATTCAAGGTGCTGGTCATTGGCGCCGGCCCCTCGGGGCTGAGCGCCGCCTACCACCTGACCCGGCTGGGGCACGAGGTGGAGATCCGCGACTCCGGGGACAAGCCGGGCGGCATGATGCGCTGGGGCATCCCGGAATACCGGCTGCCGCGCAATGTGCTGGACGCCGAGGTCAAGCGCCTGACCGACATGGGCGTGACCATCACCCTGAACCACACCGTGGAGGACCTGGAGAAGGAACGCAACGAGGGCGGCTTCGACGCGGTCTTCGTGGCCGTCGGGGCGCACCTGTCCAAGCGGGTGGACATCCCCAACCAGGACGCCTCCCGGATGGTGGACGCGGTCAGCTTCCTGCGGGATGTGGCCAGCGGCGAGCGGCCGGTGATCGGCCGCAAGGTGGCGGTCTACGGCGCCGGCAACACCGCGATGGACGCCGCCCGCGTGGCGCGACGGCTGGGCGCCGAGGAATCGGTGATCGTCTACCGTCGCACCAAGGAGCAGATGCCCGCGCACCAGGAGGAGGCCAGCGAGGCCGAGCGCGAGGGCGTCAAGATGAACTGGCTGCGCACCATCTCCTCGATGGACGAGGCAGACCTGACCGTCGAGATCATGGAGCTGGACGAGAACGGCAAGGCCCGCGGCACCGGCCGGTTCGAGAAGCTGGAGGCCGACACCGTGATCCTGGCGATCGGCCAGGAGTCCGACACCCGCTTCCTGCAGGGCATCCCCGGGATGACCTTCGACGGCGACGTGGTCAACGTCAACCCGGACACCCTGATGACCGACGTCCCCGGCATCTTCGCCGGCGGCGACGCGGTGCCCAGCGAGCGCACCGTCACCGTGGGCGTCGGGCACGGCAAGAAGGCCGCCAAGCAGATCGACCTGTGGCTGAACCAGTTCGTCGGGGATCCCAAGATCAAGCACCCCGTGGTCGGCTTCCAGGACCTGCACCTGTGGTACTTCGGGGCGGGTCACACCCGTCGGGAACAGCCGGAGCTGGCCGAGGATGCCCGCGGCAGCTTCGACGAGGTGGTGGGCGGCCTCACCCCGGACCAGGCCCTGTTCGAGGCCAAGCGCTGCCTGTCCTGCGGCAACTGCTTCGAGTGCGACGGCTGTCTGGGCGCCTGCCCGGAGGATGCCGTGATCAAGCTGGGCAAGGACCACCGCTACCGCTTCGACTACTCCAAGTGCACCGGCTGCGCGACGTGTTACGACCAGTGCCCCGTGCACGCCATCGAGATGATTCCGGAGAACTGACGCATGATCCACAAGCAGAAGTCCTACAAGTTGTTCCCCCAGGAGCCGGTCCGGGACCAGCGCAGCGGCATCGGCGCCTTCGTCCCCCCGATGCCGGAGAGCGTCACCGCCCCCTATGGCATGCCCGGCGGCCACGACCCGTCGCCGGTGGAGCCCGGCGAGCGGCTGATCGTCGACGGCAATGAGGCGGCGGTCGACGTCGCCTACCGGCTGAACGAGCTGTGCAGCATCTACCCGATCACCCCTTCCTCCACCATGGCGGAGCTGGCCGACGAGTGGGCCAGCCACGGCCGGACCAACATCTTCGGCCAGGTGCCCACCGTGGTGGAGATGCAGTCCGAGGGTGGCGCCGCCGGCGCCATGCACGGCGCCCTGCAGGGCGGTGCCATGTGCACCACCTTCACCGCCTCCCAGGGCCTGCTGCTGATGATCCCCAACATGTACAAGATCGCCGGCGAGCTGACCTCCACGGTCTTCCACGTCGCCGCGCGTTCCCTGGCCACCCAGGGCCTGAGCATCTTCGGTGACCACCAGGACGTGATGGCGGTGCGCCAGACCGGCGTCGCCATGCTCAGCTCGGCCTCGGTGCAGGAGGCGCATGACATGGCGCTGGTCTCCCAGGTGGCCACCATGCACACCCGGCTGCCCTTCGTGCACTTCTTCGACGGTTTCCGCACCAGCCACGAGCTGAACACCCTGGAACGGCTGAGCGACGACGTGCTGCGCGCCATGGTGCCGGAGAAGCTGGTGCAGGAGCACCGCGCCCGGGCCCTGAGCCCGGCCAATCCCTTCATCCGCGGCACGGCGCAGAACCCGGACACCCACTTCCAGTCCCGGGAGACCGCCAACCCCTTCTACACCTGGGCCCCGTCGGTCACCCAGAAGGTGATGGACAACTTCGCCAAGCTCACCGGTCGGCAGTACCACCTGGTGGAGTATTACGGCGACCCCGAGGCCGAGCAGCTGGTGATCGTGATGGGCTCGGGCGCCGAGACGGTGCGCGAGACCGTCGACCACCTGGTCAAGCAGGGCCGCAAGGTGGGCGTGCTGCAGATCCGGCTCTACCGCCCCTTCCCCACCGCGCAGCTGCTGGCCGCGATCCCGGACAGCGTGCGTCGGATCGCGGTGCTGGACCGCACCAAGGAGCCGGGCGCCGGTGGCGAGCCGCTCTTCCTGGACGTGGTCACCGCGCTGGGCGAGGCACTCAGCCGCGGCCAGCGGCAGACCATGCCGCTGGTGATCGGCGGACGCTACGGCATCTCCTCGAAGGAGTTCACCCCCGGCATGGTGGTGGGGATCTACGACGAGCTGGGTCTGGAGCACCCCCGGCCGCGGTTCACCGTCGGGATCAATGACGACGTCTCCCACCTCAGCCTGCCCTATGACCCGGAGCTGGACATCGAGGACCCGGCCACGCTGCGCGCGGTCTTCTACGGTCTGGGATCCGACGGCACGGTGGGCGCCAACAAGAACACCATCAAGATCCTCGGCTCGGATCCCGAGACCTTCGCCCAGGGCTACTTCGTCTACGACTCCAAGAAGTCCGGCTCCCGGACGGTCAGCCACCTGCGCTTCGGCCCGAACCCGGTCAAGGCGCCCTACCTGGTCAGCAAGGCTGGCTTCATCGGCTGCCACCACTGGTCCATCCTGGAGCGGGTGGACGTGCTGGAATTCGCCCGCCAGGGCACCACACTGTTGATCAATTCGCCCTACCCGGTGGACGAGGTCTGGGACAAGCTGCCCGAACCCCTGCAGACCAAGATCATTGATCTTGGTGTCGACGTCTACGTGATCGACGCCAATGCCGTGGCCCGCGACGCCGGGCTGGGCGGCCGCACCAACACCGTGCTGCAGACCGGCTTCTTCGCCATCTCCGGAGTGCTGCCCCGGGAGCTGGCGATCGAGAAGATCAAGAAGGCGATCACCAAGACCTACTCCAAGAAGTCGATGGAGATCGTCGCCAAGAACCACAAGGCCGTGGACAAGTCCATCGAGCACCTGCACCACCTGGAGGTTCCCGGCCGGGCCACCTCCGAGCACGGGCTGCTGGCACCGGTGCCGGAGCACGCGCCCAAGTTCGTGCAGCAGGTGACCGCCCCCATGCTGGCCGGCCGCGGCGATGATCTGCCGGTCTCGGCCCTGCCGGTGGACGGCTCCTACCCGTCGGGCACCACCAAGTATGAGAAGCGCAACATCTCCGACCTGATTGCCGTCTGGGACCCGGAGGCCTGCATCCAGTGCGGCAACTGTTCCTTCGTCTGCCCGCACGCCGTGCTGCGCGCCAAGTACTACGGTCCCGACGAGCTGGAGGGCAAGCCCGACGGCTTCGAGACCGTCGAGCTGGACGCGGCCGGCCTGCCGGACACCCGCTACACCCTGCAGGTCTACGCCGAGGACTGCACCGGCTGCGGCCTGTGTGTGGAGGCCTGCCCGGTCACCCCGATCGGCCAGCCCAACCGCAAGGCGATCAACCTGGCGCCGGTGCTGGACCGCACGGAGCAGAAGAAGAATGTCGACTTCTTCGAGACCATCCCGGTCAACGACCGCTCCCGGGTGGACTTCGGCACCGTGCGCGGCACCCAGTTCCTGGAGCCGCTGTTCGAGTTCTCCGGCGCCTGCTCCGGCTGCGGCGAGACGCCCTACCTGAAGCTGCTCACCCAGCTCTTCGGTGACCGGACCAGCGTGGCCAATGCCACCGGCTGCAGCTCGATCTATGGCGGAAACCTGCCGACCACCCCGTGGGCCAAGAATGCCCAGGGCCGTGGGCCGGCCTGGTCCAACTCGCTGTTCGAGGACAATGCCGAGTTCGGCCTGGGCCTGCGACTGGCGGCCGACTTCCACACCAATCTGGCCCGGACCCGGCTGGAGGAGCTGCGTTCCGAGCTGGCCGACGACGAGCTGGTGGACGGTCTGCTGAACGCCCCGCAGCTACAGGAGATTGATCTTGCTCGACAGGCGGAGCGGCTGCAGCGGCTGCAGGAGAAGCTGGCGGCGATGAGCGGACCCAAGGTTGCTGATCTTGCCAGCGTCGCCGACCACCTGCTGCGCCGCTCGGTGTGGATCGTCGGTGGCGACGGCTGGGCCTATGACATCGGCTCCTCGGGCGTGGACCATGTGCTGGCGTCGGGACGCAATGTCAACGTCCTGGTGCTGGACACCGAGGTCTACTCCAACACCGGCGGCCAGTCCTCCAAGTCCACCCCGATGGGCGCGGTGGCCAAGTTCGCCTCCGGCGGCAAGGTCACCAACAAGAAGGACATGGCCATGCAGGCCATCGCCTACGGCAATGTCTACGTCGCTCGGGTGGCGATGGGCGCGGATCCGCAGCAGACGCTGAAGGCATTCCGGGAGGCGGAGGCCTATGACGGCCCCAGCCTGATCATCGCCTACAGCCACTGCATCGCCCACGGCATCGACATCCGCAAGGGTCTGGACCAGCAGTACATGGCCGTCAACTCCGGCCACTGGCCGTTGATGCGCTACAACCCGGTGGTCCGCAACGAGGGTGGCAACCCCTTCCTGCTGGACTCCCCCCGCCCGCGGTTCACGCTGAAGGAGTACCACTCCAAGGAATTGCGCTTCAAGATGCTCTTCAATGCCGACCCCGACGAGGCCGAGCGCCTGTTGGAGCTGGCCCAGGAGCAGGTGGAGCGCCGCTGGACCGACTACGAGCGGATGGCCACCCGCCATGCCTCCGAATTCGCCGCCGATGCCCGGAAGGACGCCTGACATGCCCGAGATGGACGAGGCCCTCAAGGCCGCGATCGCCTCCGCCGCCGCGAAGGCGGCCGCGGGGTCCAATGCGACGGACCAGCTGCGCCCCGGCGTGGTGCCCATCCGTCCCACCCAGCACACCCCCGAGCCCGGGGCCCCGGCGCCGAGCGTCGACGGGGTGGACCTGACCACGAGCTACCTCGGGTTGCAGCTCAGCAGCCCGGTGGTGGCCTCGGCCGGACCGCTCTCCCAGAGCGTCGACGGGATGCAGCAGCTGGCCGACGGCGGTGTGGGCGCCATCGTGATGTACTCGCTGTTCGAGGAGCAGCTGCGCCACGAGGCCGCCCGGGCGGAGGCGATGACCGCCCTGCACGAGGAGAGCTTCTCCGAGGCGCAGACCTACTTCCCCACCCCGGCCTCCAATGTCGGCGGGCTGACCAGCCGCTACCTGGAGCTGCTGGAGGCCGGTGCCAACGCACTGGACATCCCGCTGATTGCGTCGGTGAACGGGGCCACCCACGGCGGGTGGGTGGACGTCGCCAGGCGGATGCAGGATGCCGGCGCCGCGGCCATCGAGCTGAATGTCTACCTGGTTCCCGGTGACGTCACCACCCCCGGCAGCGACGTGGAGAAGCGCCACCTGGAGATCCTGCAGGGCGTCAAGCAGGCGGTGAGCGTGCCGGTGGCCATGAAGCTCTCCCCCTACTTCAGTTCCTTCGGGCACCTGGCCGTCGAGCTGGACCAGGCGGGCGCCGACGGTCTGGTGCTGTTCAACCGCTTCCTGCAGCCCGACGTGGACATCGAGAAGCTGGAGGTCGTCGCCGGGCTGGAGCTCTCCCAGCCGTCGGAGGCGCGCCTACCGCGCACCTGGATTGCCGCGCTGCGGGGCCGGGTGCAGGCCAGCCTGGCGGCGACGACGGGCGTCGAGACCGCGGACGACGTGGTGAAGTACCTGCTGGCCGGCGCCGACGTGGTGATGACCACCTCCGCGCTGGTGCGGCACGGGGCGGGCTACGCGGCCCAGCTCAATGCCGGCCTGGCCAGCTGGCTCAAGCGCAAGGAGCTCACCCTGGAGCAGGCCCGTGGGCTGTTGGCCATCCCGGCGGACGTCGAGGCCGAGGCCTACGAGCGGGCCGGCTATGTGGCGGCGCTGGAGAAGGCCAAGGCCACCTACGGCCGCTGATCCACTGCCCCACCGGAAGACACGACGGCCGGGCCGCTCCCCAAGGAGCTGGCCCGGCCGGTGTGCGTCACGGGGACTCGCCACTCCCCCGAGCAGCCCCGAGGCCCCGCAACACTTCCATCGTGTCACTGTGTCCGGTCAGCTCCTGAGACATCTGGGTGATTGTCCGGGTGACCGGGGTGACGGCGGCGGGTGACGCCGGCGTCAGCCCGCCAGCGGCCGGAAGGTCCGGAGCCGGAGGCTGTTCAGCACGACGAAGACCGAGCTCAGCGCCATCGCAGCCCCCGCGAACATCGGGTTCATGTAGCCCGCCGCGGCCACCGGAATGGAGACCAGGTTGTAGAAGAAGGCCCAGAACAGGTTCTGCTTGATGGTGGCCAGGGTGCGGCGGCTGAGCCGGATGGCGTCCACCGCCAGCATCAGGTCCGGGCGCATCAGCGTGACGTCGCCGGCGGCGATCGCGGCATCGGTGCCGGAGCCCATCGCGATCCCCAGGTCGGACTGGGCCAGGGCGGCGGCGTCGTTCACCCCGTCGCCCACCATCGCCACCTGGCGGCCGTCGCGCTGGGCCGCCTCCACCACCGCCACCTTGTCCGCCGGCAGCACCCCGGCATGCACCTCGTCGATCTCCAGGCCGTCGGCCATCGCACGGGCTGCCCGCTCGTTGTCCCCGGTGAGCATCACGGTGCGCAGCCCGAGCTTCTTCATCTCGGCGATGGCGGCCTTGCTGGTGGGCTTGATGGTGTCGCTGACGGCGATGGCGCCGCGGGCCCGGCCATCCCAGGCCACCAGGACGACTGTCCGCCCCAGGGCGCTGCCCTCGTCGACGGCGCGGGCCAGTTCCTCGGGGATGGTGATTCCCGCGTTGGCCAGCAGGGCGGGGTTCCCGGCCAGCGCCTCCACCCCGGCCACCCGGGCGCGGACCCCGTTGCCGGGTTGGCTGGCGAAGTCAGTGACCGACGGCTGGTCCCCGCCCAGCTGAACGGCGCGCCGGGTGATGGCCTGGCCAATCGGGTGCTCGGAGTGAGCCTCCAGCGCCCCCGCCATCCGCAGCAGCTCGTCGGGGTCGGTCCCGGCGGCGGGGTGCACGTCGGCCACATTCATCTGGCCGGTGGTGATGGTGCCGGTCTTGTCCATGATCACGGTGCCGATGGAGCGGGCCTGCTCCAAAGCGTGCGGGCCCCGGATCACCACGCCCAGTTGGGCGCCGCGGCCGGTGCCAGCCAGCAGGGCAACAGGGGTGGCCAGGCCCAGGGCGCAGGGGCAGGCGATGATCAGCACCGCCACCGCGGCGGACCAGGCAAAGGCGATGCCGGTGCGCTCGTACAGGCGCCACCCGACGAAGGTGGCCAGGGAGATGGCCAGCACGATCGGCACGAAGACGCCGGAGATCTTGTCGGCCAGCGCCTGCACCTGGGTCTTGCCGGTCTGGGCGGCCTCCACCAGCCGGCTGATCTGGGAGAGCTGCGTGTTGCTGCCGATGGCGGTGGCGCGCACCACCAGCCGGCCAGTGGTGTTCATGGTGGCGCCGATCACGTCGTCGCCGGGATTGACATCCACCGGGACGGACTCGCCGGTGATCATCGAGTTGTCCACGGAGCTGTGGCCGTCGACCACGACGCCGTCGGTGGCCACCTTCTCCCCCGGCCGCACCACGAAGCTGTCGCCCACCTTCAGGGCGGCGATGGGCTGCATGGTCTCCACCCCGTCGCGCAGGATGCAGACCTCCTTGGCGCCCATCTCCAGCAGCGAGCGCAGCGCGGCGCCGGCCTCCTGCCGGCTCTGCGCCTCGATCCAGCGGCCCAGCAGCAGGAAGCTGATGATGGCCACCGCACCCTCGAAGTAGATGTTGCCGGCCGGGGAGCTGTGCCCCAGGTGCAGCTCGAAGGGGTGCTTGTAGGGGATGTAGCCGGCATAGCTGAAGAACAGCGAGTACAGGCTCCAACCGAAGGAGGCCAGCGTGCCCAGGCTGACCAGGGTGTCCATGGTGGTGGTGCCGTGCCGCAGGTTCACGAAGGCGGCCTTGTGGAAGGGCCAGCCGGCCCAGAAGACCACCGGGGTGGCCAGCACCAGGCTGAACCACTGCCAGCCGGGCACCTGCAGCGGCGGCACCATGGCCATCAGCACCACCGGGATGGACCAGATGAAGGAGCGGATCATCCGCAGCTTCAGGTCCCGCGCATGGTCCACCGGTTCGGCGTCGGGCACCGGGACGGAGGCGCCGTAGCCGGCATTCTTCACCACGTCGATCAGCTCGGGGACGGTGATGCTCGACGGCGCGAGCAGGTGCACCTTCTCCGTGGCGTAGTTCACGCTGGCCTGCACCCCGTCGACCTTGTTCAGCTTCTTCTCGATCCGGGCGGCACAGGACGCGCAGGTCATGCCCTGCAGGTCCAACTCGACGGACTGCCGAACGTCCGGGCGGGATTCGATGGTGGTGGTCAACGGGGTGCAGCCTTTCGCAGTGGTGCGGGTCAGTTCTTGGTGACGGTGTAGTCGCCGGCCTCGGCGACGGCCTCGGTGATGGCGGCGAAGTCGATCTCCGCATCGCTGGTGACGCTCATCGAGCCGCCCTCCAGGGTCACCTCGACGGCCTGGACGCCCTCCAGCGCCTCCACCTCCTCGGTGACGTGGTTGACGCAGTGCTCACAGGTCATGCCGGTGACGGTGTACTTGGTGATCATGGTTTTCTCCTTGTGGTGTGGGAATTGACGAGCAAGATCAACTGCGGACCAGCCGGGCGATGGCCTGACTGGCCTCCTTGATCTTGAGATCCGCCTGATCTCCCCCCTCCTGCGCCGCGTGCAGCACGCAATGGGTGAGGTGCTCGTCGAGCAGGCCCAGGGCGACGGATTCCAGCGCGCTGGTCATGGCGGAGATCTGGGTGAGGATGTCGATGCAGTACTTCTCATCCTCAACCATCTTCTGCAACCCACGCGCCTGCCCCTCAATCCGCTTCAGGCGGTTGAGGTAGGCATCCTTGTTCTCGATGTATCCGTGATGGACGTGCTCCATGGCGACGATGGTACCCCCCTTGGGTATGCCACCCAAGTCCCGGTGCCACATTTCGCGTCGGAATTGACTGGCGGCGCATCATCCCCAGTCAGCGCCGGATCCGGCCGCACAATCCACAACCCCCTGTGGACAACGGGTGTGGATGGCGCATCGGCAGACACGTCGTCGGGCATCTGTCAAGCCAGCCCGAGCGCCCCGGTTGTTCATCAAAGTCGCTGTGGGAAATTTGTCGACAGGTCGGGAAAATATTTGAATCACCTAGTCAGGGCCGGTTATGTCGGCCATCCGAGGCGAGCATCCACCGTTCATCCCCAGTTCTCCACAGCGACACCCCGGCGTGTTCCACAAGCATCCCCAGGTTGTCCACATGGCCTGTGGAAAACTCTTGTGGACCGGCTTGTGGGCGACGCCGGACGGGGGTAGGTTGGCCCGGCGCGGCAGTGTCGCGGTGGACGGCTGGAGGGGGCCCCAGATGAGCGAATCGTCGTACGAGGCACCGCCACAGGGCGGCGGGATCGACCGCACGCCCCCGCAGGATCTGGCCGCCGAACAGAGCGTGCTGGGTGCCATGCTGATGAGCAAGGACGCCATCGCCGACGTCGTCGAGGTGTTGAAGGGTCGGGACTTCTACCGGCCCGCGCACGAGCTGATCTATGACGCCATCCTGGACCTGTATGGCCGGGGCGAGCCGGCCGACCCGGTGACCGTCGCCGACGAGCTGGGCAAGCGGGGCGAGATCTCCAAGGTTGGTGGCCACGTCTACCTGGCCGACCTGCTCTCCAGCGTCTCCATTGCCGCCAATGCCGGTTACTACGCGGAGATCGTGCGGGACAAGGCGGTGCTGCGGCGGCTGGTGGAGGCGTCGATCAAGATCGCGCAGATGGGATATCAGGGCCAGGGCGACGTCACCGACATCGTCGACGCGGCCCAGCAGACCATCTACGAGGTCAGCGAGGGCAAGACCAGCGACGACTACAAGCCGCTGAGCATGCTGATCGAACCCGCGATCGACGAGATCGAGTCGATTGCCAACCGTGGTGGCGAGATGAGCGGTGTGCCCACCGGCTTCGCCGAGCTCGACGACCTGACCAACGGCCTGCACGCCGGCCAGATGATCATCATTGCCGCGCGACCTGCGGTGGGCAAGGCCCTGGCACTCGACACCAAGCTGCCCACCCCGACCGGCTGGACCACCATGGGCGAGGTCCAGGTGGGCGACGAGTTGCTGACCGCCGATGGACGCCCAACGCGCGTGGTGGCTGCGACCGAGGTGATGACGGATCGCCCCTGCTACCGGATCACCTTCAGTGACGGCACCCAGATCGTCGCCGACGCGGAGCACGAGTGGCCAGCTGCTCCGCGGGCACTTCGGCGGCAGCCGGAGAGGCGTCCAGATCGTCACCACTACAGTGACGACGGCTTGGCACACCTCGACAGACTCAGGACCATCTCCCTGAGCAAGCGATTCACCATTGATGAGCTCACCTTGGTGTGTGGTTCCGAATTCAAGAATCCGCTGCATGTGGTCGGCAAGCAGGTCGGCACGACGGTCAAGGAGCCGCGGCTCGTCATCGGACCTCGCCGGACCTACATGTGGAACAAGCCAACCTACGACTCTGACGTCATGGTGAACGCTCTGTGGGAACACACTTCGAAGCCGATCAATGGCAGTCAGCGAGCCACACACACGTCTTCCTACACCACTCAGCAACTGGCGCAGCAGGTCCGTCTTGCTGATGGCCGTTGCAACTGGTCCGTCCCGTTGACCAAGCCTTTGGACCTACCCGGGCGCGAACTCTTGGTGGATCCGTATGTCTTGGGCGTCTGGCTTGGTGATGGGCATACGGACAGTGCGAGATTCACGTCGGCAGACCCAGAGATCGCGCGTTTCGTGGCAGAAGCCGGCTACCAGGTGACCTCGCAGGGCAGCTACCTCTACGGTCTGGCTCTCCCCCGCCCGCGGATCATCCAACGGGAATGTGCGGTTTGTGGAGAACCGTTCCTGCCAAAGACCGCTGGGGTCCGCACGTGCGGACGAACGTGCGGAGGGCGCCTGCGCTTCATCGCTGCCCCGGCGCCTGCGCTCTGCAGCATGTGTGGAAAGCCGTTCACCGGCTCCTACACCTGTGCGACATGCCGCAAGTCAAGCTCTTCGGTGCAGGCACAGCTCCGAACTCTCGGGGTCCTGGGCGCCAAGCACATTCCCGCCGACTATCTCCGTGGCTCCTCCGCTCAGCGCCGAGCACTCTTGGCTGGGCTGATGGACACCGACGGCACGGTGCTGCCCTTCGGTAGCTTCCAGCTGGTGCTCACGGACGCGAGGCTTGCCGCAGATGCTTACGAGCTGATCGTCAGCCTTGGGATCCGCTGTGGTCGAACCAGCAAGACCGTCCGCGGGCGCGACGCGGCTCACAGTGTCGCTCATGTGCTCACTTTCACCGCACCCCCGGAGACGTTCAGGCTTGAACGCAAGAGGGCTCGAGCCGAAGAACGTCGCCGAAGCGCAAGGAGTCTGGCAGCTCGTTACGTGACCGATGTCGAAGCCATCGAGAGTGTGCCCGTCCGATGCGTCCAGATTGATGACCCCAGCCACCTGTACTTGGCGTCGGAGTCGATGATCCCGACCCACAACTCCACCCTGGCCCTGGATTTTGCCCGGGCGGCGGCAATCAAACACAAGCTGACAACGGCTTTCTTCTCCCTGGAGATGAGCCAGACCGAGATCGTGATGCGTCTGCTCTCGGCCGAGGCCCAGGTGCCACTGAACCACATCCGTGGCGGCAAGATGACCGAGGAGGACTGGAGCCGGGTGGTGCGCAAGACCGCCCAGGTCTCCGAGGCGCCCTTCTTCATCGACGACTCGCCGAACCTCACGATGATGGAGATCCGCGCCAAGGCCCGTCGCCTGAAGCAGCGGCATGACCTGAAGCTCGTGATCATCGACTACATGCAGCTGATGACCTCGGGCAAGAAGGTGGAGAGCCGCCAGCTGGAGGTCTCCGAGTTCTCCCGCCAGATCAAGCTGCTGGCCAAGGAGCTGCAGATCCCCGTGATCGCGCTCTCCCAGCTGAACCGTGGCCCCGAGCAGCGCACGGACAAGAAGCCGATGCTCTCGGACCTTCGCGAGTCGGGCTGTCTGACCGCGAGCACACGCGTTTTGCGGGCTGACACCGGTGCCGAGATCACCATGGGCGAGCTCCTGGAGTCAGGGGCCCAGAACATCCCTGTGTGGTCGTTGGACGAGCAGCACAAGCTTGTTGCTGCTCCCATGACGCACGCCTTCCCCAGTGGGACCAAGCCGGTCTTCCGGCTGACGCTGACGTCGGGCCGAGTGATCGAGGCGACGGCAAATCATCCCTTCCTGACGTGGGATGGGTGGATGCCGCTGGGAGAACTTGTTCCCGGGGCACGTCTTGCGACCCCCCGACTCGCCCCGGAGCCGCTAGAACCGTCGACAATGGACGAGGACGAGCTCGTCCTGCTGGCTCACCTGATCGGTGACGGCTCCTTCGTGAAGCGCCAACCCATTCGCTACGCCTCGATTGACAAGGCGAACCTCCAGGCCGTCGCGGACGCGGCAGCCCGACGCTTCGGCATCACGGGCGTCCGCGACGAGTATGCGGCCGCCCGGGTGACCACGCTTCGGCTCCCGGCGCCCTTCCGGCTCACCCATGGTCGGCGCAACCCCGTCGCGGTCTGGCTGGACGAGCTGGGACTGTTCGGCCTGCGGAGTCACGAGAAGTTCGTTCCCACTCAGGTCTTCCAGACTCCGAACGCCCAGGTCGCCGCATTCCTGCGGCACCTGTGGGCCACCGATGGATCTGTGCGTTGGGATGACAAGGCTGGCCAAGCACGGATCTACTACGCAACCACCAGCCGTCGACTCGCTGATGACATCGCACGCCTCCTTCTCCGCTTCGGAATCGTGGCCCGTCTCAAGACAGCACGGAAGAGTGGGTATCGCGACGGCTACCACGTGATCATCAATGGCGTTCAGCAACAGAAGGTCTTCTGCGAACGAATTGGGGTACACGGCGTCCGCGGGGCCAAGTGCGATGAGGTCTACCTGGCCTTGGCCAATGTGCGTGCCAATACAAACCTCGACACGGTGCCTCGCGACGTCTGGGAACTCGTGCGTAGTCGACTGACTGATCAGGGGATGACCCATCGCGCCTTCGCCCAGGCAATGGACATCCAATTCTGTGGTTCGACGTTGTGGAAGCACGCTCCGAGCCGAGAGCGTCTCGGCCGGGTGGCCACGCTCCTCGCCGACCCAGTTCTGGATCGGCACGCGACGAGCGACGTCTACTGGGACGCCATCAAGAGCGTCGAGCCCTTGGGAGAGCAACCGGTCTACGACGCGACGGTGCTTGGCACGCACAACTTCATTGCCGACGGCATCATTGTCCACAACAGCTTGGAGCAGGACGCCGACATGGTGATCCTGTTGCACCGCGATGACGTGTACGACAAAGAATCCAGCCGCGCGGGCGAGGCCGACCTGATCGTGGCCAAGCACCGAAATGGCCGCACCGACACCGTGGTGACCGCCTTCCAGGGCCACTACTCGCGTTTCGTGGACATGCAGCACTGACCGGCAGCAGCGGAGAAGAGAGCGCGCTGCTGGCCCGCTGCCGGGGCTGGAGAAGAGGCCGCCGCCACGGGCGAAAAATCGCTCGCCACCAATGGTGGTGGACCGAGCCCACCACGGAGAGGGCGTCGGTACCGCCCTCGTGCAGGCCGTGGAGGACGACGCTCGTCGTCGCGGCGCCACCCTCCTGGAGGTGAAGACGCTGGGCGCCTCGCACCCGGACGTGAACTACGCCCGCACCCGGCACTTCTACGAGCAGAGGGGCTTCCTACCGCTGGAGGAGACCGACCTGTGGGGCGAGCAGAACCCCTGCCTGTTGATGGTGAAGCCGCTGGGACTCCCACCGTCGGGCGGCTCGGACAGGTCAACGTCGTGCCGTCTGCCCGGGTCAGCCGATCCGGCCGGCTCGCATGGCCGCGATGACACCTCCGTCGCAGAGGATGTCCGAGCCGGTGATGAAGGCGCCGCGCTCGTCGAGCAGGAAGGCGGCCAGGTTGCCGATCTCAGCGGGGGTGCCCATCCGCCCCGCCGGTGAGGTCTCGAGCATCAAGCGGTAGCCCTCGGCCTGCGGCCCCTCCATCTCGTGGCGGCCCAGCGGGGTGGAGATGATGCCGGGGCTGAGGCAGTTGACCCGAGCGCGCCGGTCTCCCCAACTGACGGCGGCGGCCTGCACGCGCAGCGCATTGGCGCGTTTGGCGAGGATGTAGGCAGCCCCGGAATCGGAGACCTCCGCCAGGGCCGGGAGCTGCGCCAGTTCATCCGCGGAAGCGAAGGCCAGCTGCCGCTCAAGCTCTGCCGGGAAGCTACCCATGTGGCCCGCCTGACTCGCGATGACGATGCCCGAGCCCCGGTCGCCGATGACCGCCCCGAAGGCCTCCAGGACGTAGACGGTGCCCAGCAGGTCCACCGCCACGATCTGCTGAGGACTGGCCTGGTTGGGTGACACTCCAGCGGCGTGGATCACGCGGGTCACGGCGCCCAGCTCGTCGGCCCTCTGGGCAAGGGTCTCGACCGCGTCGCGATCGGACACGTCGACGGTCTGGGTCTCGACGGTGAAGCCCTCGTTGCGCAGTTCCTCGGCGCGGGCCTGGAGTTGTTCTTCGTCACGGTCGGCGAGCAGCAGGGTGCGGCCGACGGCTGCTTGGCGGGCGATGGCGACGCCGATGCTTCCGGTGCCGATCAGGACGGCGATCTCGTGGGTCATGATGATTCCTTCGTAGGTCTGGGTGCGGTGTCAGTCGTGGATGCGGAAGCCGTTCAGCATCCGAGCGGTGTTCGGATTCGAGTGGTCGACGATCTCCGAGCGCCCCAGGTCCAGGGACCCAATGCGGGACATCTCCTCGCCGGAGAGCTCGAAGCCCCAGACGTCGATGTTGGCGACGATGCGCTCGGAATTGACGGACCTGGGGAGCACGCTGACACCGCGCTGGATGTTCCAGCGCAGTGCCACCTGGGCGGCGGTCGCGTCGTGCGCCTGGCCGATCTCGGTCAGGACTGGATTGGTGAACAGCCCGTGCTGGCCCTCGGCGAAGGGCCCCCAGGCCTGCGGACGGACACCCAGCTCGTCCATCGTCGCCAGAGCGTCGGCCTGCTGGAAGAAGGGGTGCAGCTCCACCTGGTCGACCGCGGGAATGATGCGGGCGTTCAGGCACAGGTCCACCAGGCGTTCCGGATAGAAGTTCGACACCCCGATGGCGCGCACCAGGCCCTCGTCGTTCAACTTCTCCATCGCCCGCCAGGAGCCGTAGTAGTCATTCAGGGGTTGGTGGATCAGGTACAGGTCCAGGTGGTCGAGGCCCAGGTTCTCCAGCGAACGCTCGAAGGCGGCGCGGGCATTGGCCTCGCCGGCATCCTGCACCCACAGTTTGGTGGTGACGAAGATCTCGTCGCGCTGGATGCCGCTGGCGGCGATGGCCCGGCCAACCGCCTCCTCATTGCCGTAGGCGGCGGCGGTGTCGATCAGGCGGTATCCAGCCTCCAGCGCCTCACTGACGACGCGCTCGCACTCGGCGGCATCCGGCACCTGGAAGACGCCGAAGCCAAGCAGGGGCATCTCCACCCCATTGTTGAGGGTGGTCATCCGCTTGTCAGTCTGTTCATCGCTCATGGTCTGCTCCTACGCTCGGTCTCAATGACACCCATGGTGGCTCGCCAATCGCCCCTTGAAAACTGCATCCTGCGCATAAAGGCATAACATGAAGGCATGGTCACCCTGGAGCAGCTGCGCCACTTCCTCGCCGTCGTGGAGTGGGGGACGCTCACCGCTGCGGCCGATGAACTGCACGTCACCCAGCCAGCCCTCTCCCGCTCCATGCAGCGGCTGGAACGTGCCTTCCCGCTGCCACTGTTCGAGCGATCCGCCAACACCCTGATGGTCACCGATGTGGGTCAGACGGTGGCCAAGCACGCCCGCTCGGTACTGGATCAGGTGCAGGCCATGACCGACGAGGTGGCAGCGATCGAACGCCGCCAGCGAACCATCGACGTTGTCTCCTGCGCCCCGATTCCGCTGTGGCGGTTGTTGCCCCGCATCGAGCAGGCTCTTCCCGGAATGACGATCGCGTCCCGCTTGACCGGCGTCGCGGAGGTGGAGCAGGCGCTCGCGTCGGGAGAGGCGCAGCTGGGGATCACCATCACGCCTCCGGCTCGCTCCGAGGCGGGTTTCCGCTGCGGCGCGGAGCATCTGCAACTGTCCGTCCCACCCGCGCACCCGGCGGCCACGCGGAAGGAGCTGTGGCTGCGTGAGCTCGACGGCGAGACCATGTTGCTGCACTCGCAGATCGGCTTCTGGGCGGACCTGGTCCGCGAGCGGATGCCCCGGGCCAACTTCCTGGTGCAGGATCCGCAAGCGCTCGCCACGCTCGTGCGCCAGTCCAGCCTTCCGGTCTTCATCACCGACATCGTCGGAGGCGAGGCGGCCGACGACCACCGCGTCCGCGTGCCGATCAGGGACGCCGAGGCCAACCCCACCTACTGGTGCCATCTTGGACGTGGCCACAATCCTGCGTTGGAAACGCTGGCCGCCTCGATTGGCCGGCGCGGCCTATGGTGACAGTGGAGCCTGACCGGAAGGAGCCCGGGATGACCGAGCCACGCGACGAGATCCTGGACAACTGGAAGCGGCAGCTGGTTGCGATGGACGAGGCCGACACCGAGGCGCTGCGGGAGTGCTTCACCGACGACGCCGTCCTGGTCCACATGACCGGCTACCGCCAGCCGCTGGACGAGTGGCTCGACGGCATCCGTCGGCAGGAATTCGTCTACCACCAGGTCATCGAGAAGGGCGTTGACGTGCACGTCGACGGCAACCGGGCAGAGCTGGCCGGGGACATCATCACAGGCCACCGAGCCGACGGCTGCGGCCAGGCGTGGCCCCTGCACGCGGTTCAGCAGTTCACGCTCGTCGGCGGTGACTGGTTGTGCACCGAGAGTCGCGTGACCCTCGGCTGACAGGAGTTCAGCCGATCTGGCTGCCCAGGTGTTCCTTGGCTGCTCGGTGCTCGGCCGGGAGGTCGTCGGGCCCCAGCTGGCCGACCCCGGCCTCCGTGCCGGCCGCGACGGCCTGTTCGTAGTACCAAGCCTTGTAGTCGAGCACGGCCAGCACCTGTTCCAGCTCGCGCACCTGCTGGCGCACGGCCTCGCGACGCGAGCGGAAGAGCTCCAGGCGCGCGGGCAACGAAGAGTCGCCCTCGGCCACCATGTCCATGAAGTCCTTGATCTGCCGGATCGACAGCCCAGACGCCTTGAGACATTCGATCACCCGGCAGGCCTCGACGTCGCGCTGGGAGAAGAGCCGCCGCCCGCCGGCGCTTCGCTCCACGCTCGGCAGCAGGCCCTCGGCCTCGTAGTAGCGCAGCGTGGAGGTGGCCAGCCCCAGCTGCGTCGCCACCTCACCGATCGTGTGTCCCATCATGACCCCTTGACTTCAAGCTCACTTCAACTTCTAGAGTGCTGACTGTACGGCATCCACCCCTACGCAGGAGCCACCATGAAAACCACCCTCGAACTGACCGCCGACTGGGACAAGACCTTCCCCCGCAGTGAGCAGGTCACCCACGAGAAGGTCACCTTCCACAACCGCTTCGGCATCGACCTGGCCGCCGACCTCTACCGCCCCGTCAACGCCACGGGCCCGCTGCCGGCGCTGGCCGTCAGTGGGCCCTTCGGCGCGGTCAAGGAGCAGGCGTCGGGCCTGTACGCCCAGACCATGGCCGAGCGCGGCTTCCTCACCGTCGCCTTCGACCCGTCCTTCACCGGCGAGAGTGGTGGACAGCCCCGCCGCACCTCCTTGCCGGACATCAACACCGAAGACTTCTCCGCGGCGGTTGACTTCCTGGCCACACGCGATGAGGTGGACGCAGAGCAGATCGGGATCATCGGCATCTGCGGCTGGGGCGGCATCGCCATGAACGCCGCCGCCATCGACCCGCGGATCAAGGCCACCGTCGCGTCCACCCCGTACGTCATGACGCGCGTCGCCACCAAGGGCTACGACGACGTCGACGACTCCGCCGAGAAGCGGATGGAGGCCCGACGGGCCTTGGCCGAGCAGCGCACCGCCGACTACGCCTCCGGGGAGTACCTGCGGGCCGGTGGCGTGGTGGACCCGCTGCCCGAGGGCGCCCCGCAGTTCGTCGTCGACTACCACGACTACTACAAGACGCCGCGTGGTTTCCATGAGCGCTCCGGCAACTCCACCGACGGCTGGAATGCCACGTCCAACCTGTCGTGGATGAACACCAACCTGCTGCAGTTCGCCGACGAGATCGAGAATGCCGTGATGGTGGTCCACGGCGAGAAGGCCCACTCCCGCTACATGGGCGAGGATGCCTTCGAGCTGCTGAAGGGCGACAACAAGGAGCTGGTCATCATTCCCGGGGCCAACCACTGCGACCTCTACGACGGTGGCGAGGACGACGCGATCCCCTTCGACCGGATCGACTCCTTCTTCCGTACCCACCTGGCCTGACACCCCGAAAGGACGCACCATGAAGTTCACCCAGAGCAGCGGCACCAGCGTCCGAGGCCCGGAGGACTGGTTCACCGGCACTGTCTTCATCGACGGTGTCCGCAACCCCGACGACCAGTCCGCCGTCGGCTGCGCCCACGTGCGCTTCACCCCCGGCGCCCGGACCGCCTGGCACACCCACCCCAAGGGCCAGACCCTCTACGTCACCGACGGCATCGGACTGATCGGCACCCGCGAGGGCGTTCGGGAGTTCCGCCCCGGCGACGTGGTCTACATCGAACCCGGGGAGGACCACTGGCACGGCGCCGCCCCCGAGCGCTTCATGAGCCACGTCGCCATCCAGGAGGCCGACGAGAACGGCGAGGTGGTCACCTGGGCCGAGCACGTCACCGACGAGGAGTACGCGGGCCGCTGATCTGGAGGTACATCACTCCCACCCGGACATGCCGGCGACGGTGTTGGCTGAGCGGGTCGGTTGGGACAGGTCGATCACCGGGTTCCGTGAGAACGTCGGCGGGTTCGCCGGGTTGAGCCGGCCAGCCGCAGATCAAGTCGTACCAGACATCAACCTGATGTCTGCGCGGTGACCGCCCGTCCGTAGCTTGCGGTCGCAGGTCACCACGGGTGCCCTCAACGCCTCGGCCAGCGCGAGGTACGAGGCGTCATACGAGGTGAATTGGTGACGCAGTTCCCAGATCCTGCCGCCCAGGGGCTCGAGATCGTAACGTTCGATGCCGAACGACCAGTAGTCGTCCAGCGCCTGCTCCGCTCTTGCTGGGGGGATGGCGCGACCCAGTTCAAGACCTCGCAGCACTGACATCACCTCGACATCGAGAAGGTGCGGAGCATGAAGGTCTCCCTCCAGCAGGCCCAAGAGCTCATCGGATGGTGCGGCCCCGACCAGCGCCTCCACCATGGCCGACGCATCGAGCACGATCACCGACGCGCCGCCTGGACCTCGTCGACGATGCGCTGGGTGGACACGCCCGCGCTGCGATCTCGAGTGCGGAGCCGGGCGGCGATCTCGGCATTGCTGGGCCGGGCCGCAAGGGTGGTCAGCTGGGCATTCACGTAGGCGGACAGGGACTGTCCCTGTGCAGCGGCTCGTGTCTTCAATGTCTCGGCAACCGCTTCGGGAACCTCACGAATATAGAGGGTTGTCATGATCGGAATGCTAGCACTTTGCAAGCGCTTTGGGCTCAACAGAGAGGCACAGATGGGTCGCCACCCACAGCGCCGACGCGACGGCACAGAGCCCCAGCGTCGCCAGGGGTGTGACCGAGCAGAGAAAGGCGGCCACCACGAGGAGCACCTGGGCGACGGCCGTGACCACCGAATGCGCCCGCAGGTTCGGGTAGAGCCGGGCAAGCTGCTGCCTGACGGCCGCGCGGCGCTCCCCGAGCGCCCGCTCAGCAGCCCCCAGTCGCAGGCGATCCCGTACCGTCGCCACCAGCACCACCGCCAGGAATCCCCACGCTGTCCACGGCCAGGACACACTGAGCGGCACCACGACCAGCGCCCCCACCAGCGCCAGGACCAGGGCACGCATGCCCATCAGCTCACGCCGGCTCTCCTCCACGTGCCAGACCAGGGCGTCATGGGGATGCACCCCGTCCACCGTTGGCCAACGCTCACCCAGCTCCTCGCGGAACTCCGGAAAGACACTCAGCGGCTTCAGGGCAAGCCACGCAGGCAGCAAGGCCTGACCCAGCAGGATCGCCGCCCACGCACCCAACTGCGGGCTCCACGGCAACCGCCCCCAAGCGGCCAGATGCAGCAGCGATGAGCCAGCCAGCGCCAAGGGGCCGTGCGCCCAGAGGGGAACATTGGTCCTGGTGCCATCGCGGCTCCCCAGCAGGATGCTCACGGCCATGCCGGCAGCGCCACCGGACAGCAGGTGCAACAGCACCGGAACCGGCCAGAACACCTCCACCAGCAGGATTCCGCCCAGCAGGAAGATCCCGGCGAACCAGAGCATGGTGGAGACGGCGCCGTCGTCCTCCTGTCCGTCGTCACCCCGACGGCGACGGCCCATGGCCAACACCGCGCTCAGCGCGAGTGGCGGCAGGAGGGCAACCCAGGCGAGCCCGCTGCCGGAACGCCCGTGGACGTGCTTCCAGAACACCAGGCCGGGGAGGCAGAACATGGCAAGGAGCAGTACGGCCCCGACGGCGCGCACGGACGCCGAGATGGGGGCGGCCGGCTGTTGCGCGGTGGGCGAGGTGGGGTCGACGTCGTCGAACTCGTCATCCTCGTCCTGCAGTTCCTCGGGCCGGAGGCCGTCGATGACCTCGAAGTCGAGGTGCACCGCGAGCAGGCGTCCGTTGGCGTCGAAGGCGCGCACGACGGCATAGCCCCCGTCGCCCCAGCCGGCGCCGACGCCAACCACGCCTGCGCCGCTGACGTCGTCGATGAATCCGTCCACTGCGGAAACCGATGACTCGGAGAGCTCGAGCCAGCGTTCCGTGGCCTCCTCGTGGTCACGCTCCGACTCGTGGAGAGCCCGGAAGGTGCTGCGCTCCATCATGGCGGCCACCCCGGCATCCACCCCGACGGCCTGTACGTCCCCGTCCTCGTCGAGCAGGGTGTCCAGCCTCGCCGTCGAGGTCCGGACCTCCGCCAGGGGCGCCAGCAACAGACTGAGCGCGGAATTGCGGCAGTGGCTGCCGTCCTGTTCCTCGGAAACATCGGCCACGGTGACGTAGACCTCGTGCTCCCCCGCCGGCATCTCCAGCTCCACCTGCGAATCCATCGTGTAGGGGTCGACGCAGGCCAGCCACCCAGTGCGCAGCTCGAGCGTGCCCATGAGTTCGGTGCGCAGCCGTGCCGGCCCGTCGTCGCCAAGCAGACGGGCGGGGCCTTCACCCAGCGCCCAGCTGGGGCTGCCCGATGTCAGTGTGGTCATGGAACTCCTGTCTGATGCGGACCACGCAGGGTGCCCCGGGGCCGACCATCGACCCTAGTACGGCGCGGTTCCGCTGTTCGACAGGAGATGGGGCCCGAGGACCCCGATTGCCCACTTTAACGTTAAAGAACAGACTGGAGTGAGCGCCCGCACCGGGGCACAGAGCACTGCGGGGAGTCGATCATGGTGACCATGAAGGATGTGGCCCAGGTGATGGGAGTGTCCGTCATGACGGTCTCCAATGCCTTCAACCGCCCCGACCAACTGTCCCCTGACCTGCGCAAACGCATCCTGGAGAGGGCCGAGAGGATGGGCTACGGCGGCCCGAATGCGTCAGCCCGCCAGCTGCGCTCCGGGCGCACCCATGCCTTCGGCGTGATCTTCACCGCCGGCATCGAACATGCCCTCACTGATCCCTACTCGGTGACCTGGCTGGGAGGTCTGTCCTCCGTCCTGGAGCCCGCCGGAGCCAGCCTGCTGCTGCTGGCGATTCCCGACGGTGACCTCGACCCGATCCGTCGGGCCAGCGTCGACGGCTTCGCGGGCGTCTGCGCCACCGGGCCCATGATGGAGGTTGCCAGGCGCCGTGGACTGCGCGTCGTGACCAGTGACCCGATGGAAGCGGACGGCTCATGGGTGGGCATCGACGACCGTCAGGCCGGTCTCGACATCACCGCCCACCTGCGCCACCTCGGACACCGGCGCATCACCATCGTCGCCGATGCCCCCGGCAGCCACGAGCTGAGGCTGCTCAGCACCGCGGACTACCGGGCAGGCCTGCAAGCGCTGGATGACGAGGGGATCTACCCGGTGTGGGGACGCGACCAGGGCGTGCTCGACGGGCTGGACGGGCTGTCCGTCGACGTGGTCACCGTCCCGAGGAATACCCGCCACCATGGACAGCGGGCCGCCTCACGGGTGCTGGACCGTCCAGATCATCCCACCGCGGTGCTGTGCCTGAGCGACATGCTGGCCCTGGGCGTGCTCGACGAGCTGACCGAACGGGGCCTCACCCCCGGCCATGACGTCTCGGTCACCGGCTTCGACGACCTGCCGGACGCCTGCGCTGCGGGCCTGACCACCATCCGGCAGCCGATCCGCGAGAAGGGCCGGCTGCTGGGAGAGTTGCTGCTGCACCCGGACCGCAGCGATCGCCAGATCATCCTCCCCCACGAGCTGGTCGTGCGCTCCAGCACCGGCCCCGCACCCGACGGGGTGATCCCGTGAGGCGCGTCTTCGCGCTGGCGATCCCCATCTCCTTGCAGAGCCTGCTGATGGCGATGCTCTCCCTCACCGACCAACTGATGGTGGGTCAACTCGGCAGCTCGGCAGTCGCCGCCACGGGGATCGGTGCCCAGCTCGGCATGTTGGTCACCGTCGTCGTCACCACCCTGGGAACCGCCTTCAGTGCCTATGCCGCGCAGTACCACGCCACCGGGCGCACCGAACAGTTCAAGGGAACCGTCCTGTTGGCCGCCGCCGCGGCCCTGACCCTCGCCCTGCCAGTGGCCCTGGTCGGCAGCCTCAACCCGCAGGCCGCCATGAGCCCCTTCACCCATGACGCCCAGCTGATCGACGTGAGTTCACCCTTCATCCGCTGTCTGACACTCTCCCTGCTACCAGCCGCCCTCACCATCGTCTGCACGGCCGCCCTGCGCTCCATGGGTCACGTCCGGCTGCCGCTGTACGCGTCGCTGGCGGCGATCGCGGTGAACCTGGGTTTGGACTGGGTGTTGATCTTCGGGCAGTTCGGCGCGCCACGGCTCGGCCTGCTGGGCGCCGGTATTGGCACGCTGTCCGCTCGGTTGCTGGAGCTCGGGCTGGTGATCGCCAGTCTGGTGCGCCTCGTCGGCGGCCATGCAGGCTGGACACTGCTGCCCCGCAGGACCAGCTGCGCCATCGCCGGGACAGCCGTACCGCAAGTGGCCACCGAGCTGCTGTGGGTGCTCAGCGAGAACACCTACACCGGCGTCTACGGCCGGATCGGCACACAGTCGCTGGCCGCGATGGCCCTCACCTATCCCCTGCAGAGCATGATCTTCGGGCTCACCGGTGGCCTGGCGGCAGCCGCCATCCCGATCCTGGGAGAACACCTGGGTCATCAGCGACGCGACGCCGCACTCGCCGACGCCCGGCTCCTGCTGCGGATGGGGATGGGTGGTGCGATTCTCATCGGCGCGGGACTGTTCGCCCTCGCACCCCACTACGTCGGCCTCTACTCCGTCGATGGCGCGACGGCCATGCAGGCCACGGCAGTACTGCGGATCCTGGCCTTCTATCTGGTGGTGAAGGTGTCCAATCAGGTCATCTCGGGCGGCATCCTGCCGGCGGGTGGGGACAGCCGCTTCCAGCTGCTCAGCGAAAGCCTCGCCACGTGGCTCGTCGGGGTGCCCCTCGCCCTCGCCAGCGCCTTCCTTCTTCACCTCCCCTTGCCCTGGGTCTATGGGCTGCTCAGCCTGGAGGAGGTGGCGCGCTTCGTCATCGTCCGGCACCGCGTCGGCTCCGGGAAGTGGATGCGGATCAGCGCCTGATTCCCCGTGGCTCTACGCTCGCGCCATGGCAATGACTGCCTTCCCGACCTCAGGTTTCCGGGTGCAGGCTGGCATCGGCCGAGGTCAGACGCCAGGAGACGAAGCGCACGGTCAGTCCGGCGCGAGTCGGTGCGCAGCAGAACGGGCCCGCCGTCACGTCCGCGTCCGGGTCCAGGGGAGAGACCCGGACCATCCGCCAGTCCTCACCGTCCACGCGGGCGCGGATGGTCAACGCGTCGCCCGTGCGACTGCCGCGGATGGTGACATCCCGGCCTGACCATTCGGGCACCGGCGCCAGCGACCAGTCGGACATGCCGCGGGTGACCACCGCACCCAGGCCCTCGACGCCGTCGCTGAATTCGACGCCGGCCTTGGTCCAGGTCTCGGCATCCACCCGGACGAACAGCCCCGCCTGGTCGAACTGTTCGGCGAAGTCCAACCGGAAGGTGACCTCCATGGCGGCACCCTGCGGGAGCTCGGTCAGCAGGCCATGCTCGGTGTCATGCACGAAGCCGTAGGACGTCGTCCGCCAGGCGTCGCTGCCCTCGACGGCGGTCACCAGCAGCGACGAGCCGTCGCGCTGAACATCAGCCGGCTCATTGGTCCACGCCCCCGTCGACCAGTCCACGATGCGATCCATCTCAGTCACTTCTCGACTCCTTTCACATCCGGGCGGCTGGCCCTGGCGAACTTCTCGGCCTTCACCGGGTCGCTCAAGGTGCGGTTCAGTGCGGCGTCGTCCTTGGTGGCCTGGTCCCCGCCGATCACGTGGTCCTCGCCGGCGAACAGCGCATCCAGCCCCTGACGGGCCACCAGCGCCGGATCGTTCTTCCAGTCGTTCGAGCCGAACAAGGTGTTGTCCATGCCGGCCGTGTGGTGGAATTCGGTCGCGGTGGCCCCCGGCAGCAGCGCCGTGACGCCGACGCCGTGCACCTTCATCTCCTCGCGCAGCCCCTCGGCGAAGCTCAGCATGAAGCTGCGGGTGGGGCCGTAGATGGACTCATACGGCGTCGGGGTCAGCGCCGAGCACGACGTCGTGATCAGGATCCGGCCCGCCTTGCGCCCGGCCATGTGCCGCACGACATGCTTGGCCAACCGCACCTGCCCGGTGACGTTGAGGGCGAGCATCTGCAACTCGTCGTCCAGATCGGTGTCCAGGAAGGCCCCACCCAGGCTCTTGCCCGCATTCAGGCAGGCGACGTTGAGCGGACGCCCGAGCCCCGCCACGGCGGCCCAGACCTGCTCGATCCCCTCGGCGGAAGCCAGATCCGCCTGCACCGGGAAGACCTCCACGCCACTGATCCGCTCACCGAGCTGGTTGATCCGCTCACTGGCGCCCACACCGACGATGTCGTAGCCGCGCTCCGCGAGTTGCGAGGCCAGCTGGAATCCGATGCCGGCGGAGGCGCCGGTGACGAGTGCAAGAGTCATGAAAACCACGGTAGCCGAGCGCCCCCGCGCGGCGGGTCTAGTCTGGCGAGGTAGGCTGCGCAGCAGTGGCGCGAGCGGCGACGTGGGCCATCCAGGAGGCCGACGAGAACGGCGAGTACGCGGCCCGCTGATCCGGAGGGACGTCACTCCCAAGCGGCCAACTCATCATCCGGCAGCGGCGCGTCGAAGTCGTCCGAGACGTGGAAGTCCAGCTGGCCAAAGCGGCGTGACACCGCAGGAACGAGCCGGGCAATGGGCCGCTGGCCACGCACAATGACCGCTTCCTGCCCAGCCTCCACCTCCTCCAGGATGCTCGACAGACGCGTCGTGGCCATCTGGACCGTGTACGTGGGCATGACACCAGTCTCCCTGCTCATGGCCAGATTCGTCGCCCTCTGACCGCCCCGCAGGGTCACGCCGCGGGGCTCAGTGGTCCTGGCGTTGGTAGATCCTGGTTGAGATGGGCAGCGAGATGGCCAGCACCGCCAGCCCCGCGGCAAAGGCCGCCAGTGCCCACCAGTCGGCGATTTCGAGCGCCTGCGGGCCAAGGGCCTTGATGACAGCCGCGGTGAGGCCCATGCCCACTGCCGCAATCACCCCCAGGACAAGAACACCCCGGCTAGTGCCCCACTTCACGATGCAGGGGATCATCAGCGCGAGCATTGTCAGCACCCCGCCGAGCCCCGCGAACCATCCGAAGACTTGAGGAGAGTCGACCCCCAAGGCAGGTGCGGCGAGGTGCACCACCCACGCGACCAGCCAGGGCAGGAAGGTCACGGCTGCAGCCACCAGCACGAACAGGTAGTGGCCGCGCATCACGTCGGCCCGTCGGGCGGGCAGTGCGCCGAGGAACTGGGTCAACTCGCCCTGCTCGATGGTCGCGAACAGGTTCATCACCGCCATGACCGCGAAGACCGTGACGAAGGGGAGGAAGAAGCTGGTGTTTCCGGCCGCCAGCCCCAGCGTCGAGATCCCCAGGATGATGCCGAGCGCCCGGAACGCCGGCCTCATGATGCGTAGGTCCAGGACGAGGAACTTGATCATGGACGAGCCTTTCTGCTTGCGGGAAGGGTCTGCAGAAAAGTCACGCATGTCGCCCCTCCTTGGCCAGGGCGATCACGACCTGCTCCACGCTGGGCGCTTCGCTCAGCACACCATCCGGCAGCGCGACGGTGTCCTCGGTGCGCATGAGGCCGTCCCAGCCGGCGTCGTGCTGGCGAGCACCAAGCACCAACTGCTGAACCGGGGCGAGGGAATCACGCCCTCCCTTGACCAGTCGGAAGCCGTCGATCACCTCCTGCAGCGGACCACCGGCCACCAGCCGGCCAGCGCTCATCACGGCCAGATGATCGGCGATCTTCTCGATGTCGCTGGTGATGTGGGAGCTGAACAGGACGGTGTGGTTCTCGTCGGTCATGTACTCGGCGATCATGTCGATCAGTTCGCTGCGGGCCAGCGGGTCCAGACCGCTGGTGGGCTCGTCGAAGAGCAGCAGCTCGGCGTCGTGGGCCATGGCGATGGCCAGTTGCAGCTTCATCCCCATGCCGCGCGAGAGGTTGTGGACCCGCTTGTCCATCTCCAGGCCACCCCAGCCCGCGATCCGCTGGAAGGTGGCGTCGCTCCAGTTCGGGTAGAAGGGCTTCAACGCGGGCGCAATCTCGCGGAGCCGCCAGTTGCGGGGCAGGCTCGGGACGTCGAAGACGACGCCGACGCGCTCGCGGTCGATCAGCTGGCTGCTGCCCGACGTGGGGTGCACCAGCCCCAGGGCGATCTTGAGCAGGGTGGTCTTGCCGGCCCCATTGGCACCAACCAGGCCGGTCACGTAGCCGCGGGGCAACTCGAAGGTGATGGGCCCCAGCGAGAAGCCGGGGAAGTCCTTGGTGATGGCGTGCATCACGAGTGGGTTCATGATTCCTCCGTGAGAAGGGCGTCGAGCACCTGATGGAGCTCGGTGGGGGTCAGGGACGCGAGCCGTGCCGCCGCGATGGCCTTGCCGAGGTGGGCCTCGACGTCACGCAGCACCTGCTCGCGGACCAGTTCGGAGTCGCGGGGCAGGACGAAACTGCCCTTTCCCGGGACATTGGTGACGAAACCCTCGGCGGCCAGATCGCTGAACGCGCGGGTGGTCGTGATCACACTGACCTGCAGGTCGCGCGCCAGCCCACGGATGCTGGGCAGGGCGTCGCCTTCCGCGAGTTCCCCGCGCAGGATCGCGGCCTTGATCTGGGCCTTGATCTGCTCATAGATCGGCACGCCGCTGGTGTTCGAGAGCACAATGTCCATGGATCCCCCCTACTGTCTATATTCACTATAGACAGTAGGTACGATCAGTTCAAGGGCGGCGTCACCACATCTGCTTCCATGACCGACGCCGAGTTGGCTCTCCCCGTTGCTACGCTGCGCCACGTACACGTAGGTGCCCGTCAGGGCCCAACAGAGAAGCCGGTGTGATTCCGGCGCGGTCTCGCCACTGTGACAGGGAGGCCGCACTCACGATGCCACTGGCCCTTCGGGGCTGGGAAGGCGAGTGCGGCCAATGAACTGGAGCCAGGAGAACTGCCTGCGTGTTCGTTCAGGAATCCACGCAGATGGAGGGAACGAGAATGGGCGCACACCCGTGCCCGCTGCGAGCCACTGTTGGCCGGTCATCGGTCAGCCCTGTGGCCGAGTTCTGCTGCCTGGATTCTCTTCCGGGTGCCCCGGCATCCACGACACTGGAGAGAAACCACCATGAAGAAGACCCTCGTCGCCCTCGCGACAGCCGCCGTTGCCCTGACTGGATGCGGCATCCAGGATGACTCAGCATCGACGGGAGCCGCGCACACGCTGCGCCTGGTGACCGTCTACCCGGCCAACACCACCGACCCGCACATGGTGCAGACGGCCTTCATCCTCAATTCCGGCACCGTCGAGACGCTGGTCAAGCTGGACATCAAGACCGGTACCCTGAGTCCCGGTCTGGCCACGGCGTGGACCCAGAAGGGCAATACCTGGCAGCTCACCATCCGCGACGGGGTCACCTTCCACAACGGCAAGGCGTTGACCGCGCAGGTGGTGCAGCAGAACATCGAGCGGGCCATCAGCAAGAACCCCGGAGTCAAGGCGCTGCTGCCCATCGCGTCGATGAAGGCCGACGGTCAGACCCTGACGATCACCACCACCAAGCCCTATGCGGGCCTGATGAGCGAGTTCGTCCATTTCAACACCGCCATCATCGACCCCGAAGCCGGCATCGAGAAGCCCATCGGAACCGGCCCCTTCAAGTTCGACAGCTTCACGACCACCGGGGCGGCCGAACTGAGCCGCTTCGACGGCTACTGGGATGGCAGGGCCAGGCTGGAGCGGGCCACGATGACCGCGAACCAGGACGCGAATGCCCGGCTACTGGCGCTGCAGTCCGGCGAGGCCGACGTGATCTACCGGCCCTCCACCGAGACCCTTGACGGACTGAAGAAGGACGACCGGTACACCGTCGAGACCCGGACGGGAACCCGGGTCTACCACCTGCTGTTCAACTTCAAGGGCCCCCAGGCCGAACTCTGGGGGAAGCAGGACTTCCGTCAGGGAATCGACGCACTGCTGGACCGGCGGGCCATCGCCAAGACCGTGATGAGCGGCTACGGCGAGGCCACCGACAATCCCTTCGCCGGCAAGACCGCCGTTTCTCCCGGGCAGGTGACCCGGCCGTCCGGCAAGGAGGCGGCCCTCAGGTACTTCCAACGGGCCGGGCTGGAGGTCAGCAACGGAAAGGTGACCAGCAAGGGCAAGCCCCTCACCATGAACATCGTCACCTATGTGGCGCGGCCCGAGCTGCCCCAGATCGCCCAGGTGATGGAGAACTCCGCCAGCCAGGTCGGGATCACCTTCAAGATCGTCACCGCTGACAACATCGACGAGCACCTGACCAGCAAGGAATGGGATGTTGCCACCTATTCGGCCAATACCGTGACCCGCGGCGACGGGTCCTATTTCATCCACGGTTCACTCACCCCCGGCGGCGCACAGAACCACGGGCAGCTGGACGACCCCGCCCTGAACAAGCTGATCGATCGGTTCAACAGTGCGCCGGATGCCACCCAACGGGCCAGCGTGGCCAGACAGCTGGGGGTCACGGTCCGCGACCGCCAGCTCAACAGCTACCTGGTGGCACCGATGGAGACCGCCGCCTTCGCCAAGGGCGTCACGGGCTGGCAGACCCCCAGCAATGAGTTCGAGTACCCGATGATCACCAAGGACCTCGACCGTGGCTGACCCCCTGGTCCGGCTGCTGCGGCACACGGCCGGGATCGGATTCAGCATCTGGTTCCTCACCGTGGTGAGTTTCCTGGTGGTGGCCCTGGCACCCGGTGACGCCGCACTGTCGGTGCTGAGGGTGGACACCATCGCCCACAGCCAGGCCGAGATTGCTGCCTATCGCGCCCAGCTGGGGCTGGACGATCCGCTGCTGGTGCGGTACTGGCGTTATCTGTCGGGACTGCTGCGCGGGGACCTCGGGATGTCGGTGATGACCGGTCAGACGGTGGCGCACGAGTTGGGCGAGGCCCTGCCCGCAACCGCCCTGCTGGCACTGTCCTCCATCACCGTGACCCTGGTCCTGGTGGTTACCCTTGGAACCCTGGCCGCCACCCATCCCGACACATGGATCGATCGGCTGGTGTCCGCGGGGTGCTACCTGGGGGCCTCCATGCCCACCTTCTGGCTGGGACTGCTGCTGATCCAGTGGTTTGCGGTGGACCTGCGGTTGTTGCCGGCCTCGGGCTGGCGCGGTGGAGCCGGGCTGGTGCTGCCCTGCGCGGCCCTGGCCGTGGCGATCGCCCCGCCCTTCATCAAGCTCTTCCGCAACTCCTTCCAGGAGACCCAGCATCGGGATTTCGTCCGTTCGGCCCGCGCCCGGGGAGTTCCCGAGCGGGTGTTGCGTCGAGCGCACGTGCTGCGGGCCAGCCTGATTCCCGTCGTCACGATGATGGGCGTCAGCCTGGGCAGTCTGCTCTCGGGTTCCGTGGTGGTGGAGGCCGTCTTCGGGCTGCCCGGGGTGGGCAAGCTGGCCGTCGAGGCGGTCACCCGTCGCGACTATGCGGTGATCCAGGGCTTCATCCTGGTGATCGGGATCGCCATCATCGGGATCAACCTGCTGGTTGACCTGAGCTACCGCTGGATCAGCCCGGAAGTCCGGCTGAAAGGGACACGATGAATCGCACCGTCAACCGCAATACCGTGACCCTGGCCACCGCCACCGTGCTGCTCCTGTTGCTCGGGCTGGCTGGCCCGTGGCTGGCCCCGCACGATCCGCTGCAGGTGGATCTCACGCAGGCCTTGCTGCCAAGCAGTTGGCAGCACCTTGCCGGAACCGACCAACTCGGCCGCGACATCTGGTCCCGAATCCTCACCGGTGGCCGCACCACGGTCGGGATCTCCATGCTGGCGCTGGCGCTCTCGGCCGGGATCGGCGTACCGCTCGGTCTCTACTCGGGCTACCTGGGCGGCGGACTCGACTGGGCCCTGATGCGGCTCTGCGACGCCTTCATGGCGCTGCCTGAGTACGTGGTGGCCATCGTGCTGACCGGCCTGCTGGGCCCGGGCGTGTTCAACCTGGTCCTCGCGATCGTGGTGGTCAAGTGGATCGGCTACACCCGGCTGGTGCGCAGCATCGTCGTGGAGGAGAAGACCCGGGACTACTTCATGTCGGCCAGGATCAGTGGCGCACGGACCGCACGGATCATCCGCCGGCACCTGGTCCCCCACGTGATCGGGCCCGTGCTCAGCCTGGCGACGCTCGACATCGGCAAGATCGTGTTGCTGGTGGCCTCCTTGTCCTTCCTGGGGCTGGGTGTGCCCCAACCCTCCCCGGAATGGGGCGCCATGCTGAATGAGGGGCGCGCCTACTTCGGCCGGACCTCGTTGTTGATGTTCGCCCCGGGGCTGGCGATCTTCGTCGTGGTCCTGCTGACCAGCCTGGCCGGCGACGCGCTGGCCAAGCAGTACTCCACCGACCCCACCCGGATCACGACGGGAGCCGCCAGATGACCCTGCAGATCGAGGACCTGAGGGTCACGGCACCCCACGGGTTGGAGCTGGTGCACGGAATCGACGTCGAGGTGCAGCCCGGCGAATGGTTCGCACTGGGGGGCGAGAGCGGCTCCGGCAAGAGCGTGACCGCCCACGCCATCGGAGACCTGCTGCCGGTTGGCCTGACGCGCACGGCCCGAACGCTCCGGCTGGGTCAGCACGACCTGCTGACCCAGGGACGACGGCAGATGCGCCGGATCCGGGGCACGGAGATCTGCTACGTCTTCCAGAACTATGCCGGTGCCTTCTCCCCCTACCACCGGATCGGTGCCCACATGACGGAGGCCCTGGGGGCACACGGGACGACGAACAGTTCGGCGTACCACAGCACCATCCTGACCGCGCTGGAGGAGGTGGGCTTGGACCCGGAGGCCACGGCCAACCGATACCCCTTCCAGCTCAGCGGTGGCCAGCTGCAGCGGGTGGTGCTGGCGACGGCCGTCATGGCGCGACCGCGGCTGTTGATCGCCGACGAACCCACCACGGCCCTCGACGCCGTTACCCAGGCAGATGTGCTGGCCAGGATCGACCAGCTCCGGGCCAGCACGGGCTGCGCGGTGCTGTTCATCACCCATGACCTGCGCTGCGTCCGGACCCATGCCGACCGGATGGCGGTGCTGCGCCACGGCGAAATCGTGGAACAGGGCACCGTTGCCGAGATCACGGCCCGGCCCAGTCATCCCTACACCCGCGGCCTGCTCGCGGCGCTGCCACCGATCGATCGGGACCTCGACCGGCTGCCAGTCACCCAGCAGGGAGCGTGAGCATGTCATCGACCACACCGGCCCTGCTGGCCCAGGGCATCACCAAGACCTATCTGGGCGGGCTGCGCGCCGTCAGTGGCGTCGACCTGGCCATCGAACGAGGGCAGTGTCTGGCGCTGGTGGGCCAGAGCGGCTCCGGCAAGAGCACCCTGGCCCGCTGCCTGCTGGGCGTCGAGCCCATGGACTCCGGCCGAGTCTGGCTGGGCGACGACGAACTGACCGCCCTCAAGGGGAGGCCCTACCGTCACAGGCGGGCACGGATCCAGGCGGTCTTCCAGAGCGCCACCGACTCCTTCAACGCCCGGCTGCCACTGCTCACCTCAGTGCTGGAACCGCTAGACTGCCAGCCGGAGGTGCTGCGCCGGCGCGTCGCCGAGGCCGGCGGTCGTCGCCAGTTGGCGGAACAGCTGTTCGAGCGGGTGGAACTGCCCACCACCCTGCTGGACCGGATGCCCGGCCGGGTTTCCGGCGGCCAGCTGCAGCGGGCCGCGATTGCCCGGGCCCTGAGCATCGAGCCGGAGCTGATCGTGCTGGACGAACCCACCGCCAGTCTGGACGTCTCCCTCCAGGCCCGGATCCTGAACCTTCTCAAGGACCTGCAGGAGGATCTGCAGGTCTCGATGCTGTTCATCACCCATGACTTGGCGGCGGCACGATTCGTCGCCGACCAGATCGTCGTGATGCGCCACGGCCAGTTCATCGACGAGTTCCCCGCGCAGGACCTCTGCGCGGAGCAGCGAGATCCGTACACCCGGGAATTGGTCAGCCTGTTCAGTTGACCCACGTCAAGCATGGAAGAAAGATTGGAAGACCTTGCCTGAGCCCACCAAGAACCTCCCAGGAGTATCGGTCCGCGACGCCCGGCCGCAGGACCTCTCCGCGGTACGCGGACTGGTCCTGACCAGCGTCCGGGAGGATCACGGCCTGGACTACAACCCCATCTGGCATGCCGACCTTGATCGGGCGGAGGACTGTTACCTGCGTGACCCCCGCGCGGCGCTGCTCGTCGCCGAGGCCGGGGAAGGGATCATCGGTTGCGGCGGGGTCCGGCCCTTTCGACGCCGTGGCCCGGAGCCGGTGCAGCGCAGGTACGGACTGCGGGAGGATGTGGGGGAACTGGTGCGCGTGGCCGTTCTCCCGCGGTTCCGGCAGAACGGGTTGGCGCGGCAGGTGTGCGCCCGGCTGGTGAACGGGGCGGATCACCTCGGCTACGGCGTCCTGACCCTGCACACGCCGGCGGTGACGCCACGGTCGGCTGTCCCCTTCTGGCGAGCGTTGGGTGCCGTCCAGATCCACGATGACCGGCAGGACGGTCTCGTCGACCCAGCGGTCGCCTCCATCTACTTCGAGATCGACGTGGCCGTCGCGAAGCGACAACTGACCGCAGGGAGGTAGTGAGAGCCCCTGCCGGCGCCCTTGGCGCGGCGACGTCATGCGGCCAGACTGGGTCCAGACCACCGCTCCAGTCATCCATCAGGACGAGGGGAATCCCATGCAGTACACGACTCTTGGCAACACCGACATCACCATCCCGCGCCTGTGCATCGGCGGGATGAGCTTCGGGGAGCACTTCCCGGACTTCCACCAGTGGACCATCGACCAGCCCGCGACGCAGGAGGTGCTGGCCCGGGCGCTGGAGCTGGGCGTGAACTTCATCGACACCGCCAACACCTACGCTCACGGCACCAGCGAGCAGTTCATCGGGCAGTCGCTGAAGAACCTGGGCGTCAAGCGGGAGGACGTCGTGCTGGCGTCGAAGGTCTACTTCAACGACGGCAAGCTCAGCAAGGGCGCCATCGAGCGCGAGATCGACGGCAGCCTGGAGCGCCTTGGCACCGACTACCTGGACCTCTACATCATCCACCGCTTCGACTACGACACCCCCATGGAGGAGACCATGGAGGCGCTCCATGGCCTTGTCACCGCGGGGAAGGTGAGGGCCCTGGGCGCCTCGGCGATGTACGGCTACCAGCTGCACAACCTGCAGGTGGTGGCGGACCAGAACGGTTGGACCCGGTTCAGCAGCATGCAGAACCACTACAACCTGCTGCACCGCGAGGACGAGCGGGAGCTGATCCCGGTCTGCCGTCAGTACCAGATGGCGCTCACCCCCTACAGCCCGCTGGCCTCCGGACACCTGGCCCGGCCCACCTGGGACTCGGAGTCCACCCGCTCCACCACGGACACCACGATGAAGGCCAAGTACGACCGTGAGCGCGAGACCGACATGCCGATCGTCACCCGGGTGGCCGAGGTTGCGAAGCGGCTCGATGTGCCGATGGCCGACGTGGCGCTGGCCTGGCACTGGGCCCGCGGCGTGGAGGCGCCAATCGTCGGCTGCTCCAGGCCCGGCCGGGTGGACGACGCCGTGCGCGCCCTGGACCTTGAACTCAGCGACGAGGATCTGGCCTATCTGGAGGAGCCGTACCAGCCGCACTCCCCGGTCGGCCTGCTGCCCCGGCCCGGTCACAACGCCATGGGCGGGAAGGCCTGATCAGAATCCTGCCCTGAGCCGGGTGGCCTGGCCGCGGCTGGTGGAGACCTGCGAGCCGTAGTGCTCGACGGTGACCACCAGCCCGTCGACAACACCCAACGCGGCCGGTGAACTCTGGGCGGTGGCCCACTGTTTGATCTGGTCCGCCAGGCCGTCGGGCAGGGCGGCGCGCAGGGCCTGGTCCGCGGTGGCGTCGGTGGGCCAGGCCGGGACATTGCCGGCCACCACCCAGCTCAGTTCGGCCCCCTGCTTGCCCTTGACCCCCACCGTGCCGCCGTCGCCCCAGCACACGCCGCGTTCGTACGGTGAGCATTCCCAACCCGCCGAGCTCGCCGCTTCCTTGAGCGCGTCAGCCCGGAAGGCGGCGGCGGGGCCAACGGCGTTGAGGTCCTCCTCCACCTGCTTCACCCGGGGCAGTGTGGCTCGGAAGGTGGGGCTGAACCGGGCACCCTCGCCCGATGAGTGGGTCCAGGTGATCACGTCCCACTCCCCCGGATGCTGCTCACGGGACACACCCGCCCGCGGCGCCGGGAAGAGTTCCGCCAGGTCCAAGCCCAGATCCATGACGTCGTTGAAGGCGGTGGCCACCAGCCGTCGGGAATGGTCCCAGCGGGAGGTGTCCAGGTTCCCGTTGTCGTAGTTGGGCACGTCGGTGCGGCTCCACAGCTCGTCGGTCAGCCCGATCAACTGCTCGTCCTCGGTGAGGATGGTGATCTCATGGATCGACGCGTCGTCGTATCCGGCACAGCGCACCTCGGTGAGTTTCTTCACCGTGCGGGTGCGAGCGCAGCTGGGCTTGACCGGCTTCAGGGCATCGACCAGCTTGGCCGTGACATTTCCCTGGGCGTCCCCGGTGACCACCTCGGCCCGCTGGTGCTCGGTGACCTTGACCTGTTCACCGCCACCGCACCCGGCCAGCAGACCGAGCGCCAGAACGATTGCCGCTAACCGGGACCCACGCATGAACAGATGCTCCCACGTAGTGGGGCAACTCAGCCGAGTTCCTTGACCAACAGGTCCCGACGCACGGTATAACCCCGCGTGTGGGCGAGAGTCGCTTGCCCGCCGTCGGGATCCACCCGCCAGGTCAGCGAACCGAGCGGCCGGGCCAGCTCCTCGGCGGCATCCAGCAGCTTGTTCGCGATCTCGTCGTGACCCTGCTGCGGGCTGACAGCCAGACCGTGCAGCAGCCAACCGTCGTCGGTGAACCGGATACCCAACAGCCCCACCGGGAGCGCGTCGACGACGGCCACCAGCGCGAAGCCCTCACCGGCGGCGCGTTGCCGGTGCAGCTCACGCGCCACCACGGCGAGCGGTGAGCGGCCGTCCTCAAGCGCCAGGACGTGGTGCTCCTCGATCCGGGAGACGCTCACCTCCAGCCGACCGCGACCCGCCCCAGGACTCTTCTTACCTGCGCGTCCCACGCCGGATCTCAGCTCGCGTACCGCTGCTGGGCACGGGCCCGGGCCTTGGCGGCCTCGGCCTCCCGATCCTTGGGCGGCGCCGTGGTCACCAACTCGTCAACCAGGTGCCGGGTGATGTGGGCAATCTGGCCGACGGCGCGGTCAAAGACCTCCTGGTTGGCCTTGCTCGGCTTGGTGGTGCCGGCCACCTTGCGGACATACTGCAGCGCCGCGGCATGCACCTCGTCGTCGGTGGCGGGCGGCTCGAAGTTGTTCAACGGGCGGATGTTTCGACACATGCGCACATTCTGCCCGCAAGAATTGGCACATGAGCGACGCCTTTGCCTACTTCGAGCGCGAGACCCATGACCGCTTCCGCCCCACCGCACACGTCGGCGGGGCATGGAAGACCGACGAGCAGCACATCGCCCCGGCGATGGGCCTGCTGGCGCACATGTTCGAGACCGACCACCGGGAGCGCCGGGGCGACGACGGGCTGGCGCTCTCCCGGGTGAGCTTCGACATCTTCGGCGTGCTGCCGATCGAGCCGGTGGACGTCTCGGTGCAGCTGGTGCGGCCGGGCCGTTCGATCGAGCTGGTGGAGGCCCGGCTGGACCACAGCGGCCGTACCGCCTTGACGGCGCGGGCCTGGTTTGCCAGCACCGCGGACACGTCTCCCCTGGCCGGGAGCACCTTCCCGGCGATCCCCGGCGTCGACGACCTCCCGGTCTGGGAGATCGCGGACCGCTGGGAGGGCGGCTTCATCGACTCGCTGGAGGTGCGGCGTCGGGAGATCGAGACTGGTCATGCCGTCGCCTGGTCCCGGACCGACGCGGAACTCGTCGCGGGCGAGCAGGTGAGCCCGACGGCCGCGTTGTTCGCGCTGATCGACGTCGCCAACGGGCTGGCGGTGCGGGTCTCCCCCGAGGAGGCGATCTTCCCGAATGTGGACCTGACGGCCCACCTCTTCCGGGAGCACCACGGCGAGTGGACCGGCTTCGACACCACGGTGCACTTCGGGCCCGCGGGCGTCGGCCTGACCCACACGGTCCTGCACGACGACCACGGCCCCTTCGGCACGGTGGCGCAGAGCCTCACCGTGCGGCCCCGCCGCTAGGGGCTACGGTTCGCGGATCCAGGGCTTGGACACCCAAGGATTGCCGCGCAGGTAGAAACGCCGGGGCGCAGCCGCATTCTTGGTGATCCCCACCCGGGTGGTCACGACGATCTGATCCGCCGCGACGGGCTGTTGCACAAGGAGTTGGAGCGGCGGAAGACCCAGGTCATGGCCGCGCAGCGGCAGCGTGATCCCCAGCGCCTGGCCCAGCTTGCCGGGACCATTGGTCAGCTCGACCCCAGCCCTCCCCTTGCGGCGGCGTCGCATCTCGTCGAGACCGTCCAGGGGTTCCGCGGCGCGGATCAGCACCCCGCAGCCGTATCCCTCGGGCCCCACCACCACATTCATGCAGTGGTGCAGGCCGTGGATCAGGTAGACGTAGGCGTGGCCGGCGGCCAGGAACATGGCGTCATTGCGGGCGGTGCGGCCGTGATGGGAGTGGCTGGCCGGATCGTCCTGGTCATAGGCCTCGGTCTCGACGATCCGCACCCGCAGGAGGTGCCCGTCGATCTGGCGGACCAGCTCGCAACCCAGCAGCCGTCGCGCGGCCTGCTCGGCGTCGTCGGGCAACCAGCTCCAGCTCTGCATCCCGCCAGCCTACGTCGGCAAATGCCATAGTGACGGGCATGAACTTCCTGGCTGACCTGCAGTGGCTGGTGGCGATCATCGGCGGCTTCCTGGCCGGCGGGATCAACGTGATGGTGGGCGCCGGGACGCTGATCTCCTTCCCGCTGCTGGTGCTCAGCGGGGTGCCGCCGCTGACCGCGACCATCGCCAACACCATGGGGCTGGTGCCAGCCAGCGCCACCGGGGTGGTGGCCTACCGCGACGAGCTGCGCCGGCTGCGCGGGGTGATCCGGACACTGTTGCCCGCCTCCATCCTGGGCGGGGCGACGGGTGCCCTACTGCTGCTCGGTTTCCCGGCCGGGGTCTTCGTCAAGGTGGTGCCGTGGCTGGTGGCGGTCGGCACCGCGCTGGTGCTGGCGGGGCCCAGCATCCGGGGGTGGGTTGCCTCCCGTCGGGATGCGGAGGCCGACGAACCCAGTAGCCACGGGGTCTTCACCTCCCGTCGGGCAATGGTGGGTGGGGTGATCGGCTGCTACCTGGTGGGCAGCTACGGCGGCTACTTCAGCGCTGCACAGGGGATCCTGCTCGTGGGGCTGCTGGGCATCGTCACCCACCTGGGGATGCAGGACCTGAACGCCATCAAGAACTTCAACGTACTGTTCGTGAACGCGATGTCGGCCGGGATGGTCCTGCTGGTCTCCCCCGAGCTGATCAACTGGAAGCTGGCCGGGCTGGTGGCCGTCGGCGCCGCGCTGGGCGGGTTGACCGGCGGACGCTTCGCCAAGCGCCTGTCCCCCAGGGCGCTGCGGATCTTCGTCGTGACGGTGGGTGTGACCACGACGCTGGCGATGCTGCTGCGTTGATGATTCAGCCGGGCAAGCGCTTCCTGGGAGCCGGGCCGCAACCTCGCGCCAGATGAGGCACCAGATGCCAGTCCGCGCACGACGCGCCCCGGATACCCGGCGCAAGGAGCACCAGGAGGCGCGACGTGCCCGAGGTGGCGCGATGATCAGCTGACCGGTGAGCTGATAGGCGTGAGATGAGCTGCATGAGCATCCCGGGAGCCGACCATTTCGTCACCCCGGTCGCCCGCTGCGCTGGCACGGTACGGATGCCACCTGATGACGCCTCGGGCCATCAGGGGCCCGGCTGGACGCGGCGGGCTACCATCTCGGCATGACTTCTCGCGAACAGGAGGTGGACGCCGCCACCTGGTTGGCCGAGACGCGCCAACGGCAGCGCGTCGAGGCCTATTCGGTGCGCGAGACCACGTCGCTGCTGCAACAGAAGTTGGGCAGAACGACTGCGCTGCAGGTCTCCTATCTGGGTGAGGCCGGGGTCTTTGGCGAGTACTACGAGTCGGCCGCTGGCATCTGCTACTCGAAAGCGCGCGTCGACGAGCGCCTGAAGGCACCCTTCCGCGATCTCACGACACTGGCGGAACTGCGGGAGCTTGCCGAGATCGGCGGCGCGCTGATTCTGAGACAACGCGGGGCGGTCCCGCCCGAGAGCACGGCAGACGAGCGAGCCTTCTACGGCACCCACATCGACATCTTCGACACCCCGTCCGGGCCGCTACACGAGGCCATCGACGACGCGACGCGAATGTACTGGCCAGTCTCCCCGCGCCGTCGGGTGCAGATCTTGCAGGTCATCCAGCAGCACGGCTTCTGCCCACTCATCGTCACGGTTGGCAAGTTCTGCCTGGGGGGTCGCAACATCACGGAGCTGACCGAGGTGCCAGGGGGGCGCCACGGTGCGGGGCGCATTGCCTTCACCGTCACCGACCCCGGCTCTTGGGTAGCCCCCCTCAAACACACGTGGATCGACTCGGGCGGCGGCCCTGCCACCGCATGGTGGTCACTTCAGTAATCCATCAGAAACATTTATGAACATAAGAGTTATACGTGAACTACTCTTTGTTCATGGGTAGCCAGCAGGACTTCCCCGAACGGACCTCCGACAACATGACACCGCTGTGGCGGGCGATCATGGATGCGACGCCCCGCGAGACCGACTTCACCGACGAGTCCCCTGTGCCCCTACTCCTTCGCGGTTGGTACGAGATCGCACCGGGGGTGCGCTTCTGGTGCGCCTACTTCGTAGCCGCTGCGGTGATCGACACCCGCATGACGGGCCTCCTCCACATCTGTGACCAGGCCCGCCAGTGGGGTTTCGAGTGCGAGAGCGGCGTGATCTCGGCCAGCCAGCTGACCGACATCGAAGCCTTCGAGATCCCCGACTTCACCATCGGTGGCGCCGCCGACATCTACCGACTCTCCGACGAAGACCTGATGGCCAAACTCTTCGACCTGCCTGTCACCCGGCTGGCCATCTGAATTCCCGAACCAGCCCTAGCAAAGGAAGATCGATGTCTGAACGCACATGGCTGTACCTCTACGAAAACAAGGCCGCCCGAGAGTTATACGTCGGCATTGGCGCTCGCATGGATCGCGTGTGGCAGCAGCACAATGACGACGCCGAGCGGCTGCGCCAGGACCCCTCCACGCTGATCCTCCAGACCACCGAAGCCTTCTCGACCGAGCGGGACGCAAAGCTCGCGGAGTCCATCGCCATTCATGTGGCGATGCTGGCCGGCATCCAGGTCACCCATGTGGACCCTGACCTTGAGTTCAAGGAAGATCGAGTGCTGGTCACGAACCGGGCCGAAACAGAGCAGTCCTCCTTGCTCGGGCCAGCCGTCTTCCGACGTGAGGGCAGCATCCGCTTCGATGACCTCAGGAACACGTCCATCGTCACGATTACGGCGGATCAGATTGATGAACGTCCAAGTCCGTACGGCGGCCACAGCGGCGCCACTTTCTCCGAGCGGGCGTGCAAGTTCTGGGGTGTCGACGAGGAGAAGCGTCCCCACATCAGGCGGCTCATCGCGATCTTGAAGGGGGCCCACAACTTGATCCTGGGTGATTGGGATGTGGATCCGCTTGGCGACTGGAGGCCACGACTCGACGTTGACTATGGAACGACCCGGGTCGTCTTTCCCTTGGTGGATCCTGCCTCCGACGATGTGCGCGGTGTGAAGGGAATGATCCTCGAGGGATTCCGTGGCATGCCGGGGCCAGTCCATTCGTCCGACGTGAACGGCATCAAGTCGCCGAGTCGATCGGGGGCGTCGGTGGATGGCTCTGAAACCCGGGAACCTACCGACACGCCCCCAGCGGATGGGCACCATCGACCGATACTCATTGAGCCCCGCAGCATGGTCTGCCCCAACTGCCAAACCACCCGTGACACGATTCATGTGAGCCCGGATCCTGATGACCCAGACCGGGAGATTCGCCAGTGCGAGGCGTGTGACGCCAAGTTCGCGGTAGACGCTTGGTTCGAGTGCAAGCCCAGTGACAACGAGCGTCCCGACCTCTGATCGGAGTTCGCCGACGCAGCCCGCCCGTTGCAGGGGGCACAAGTGGGGAGAGACAGGGATGGTTCGGGGGTCTAGCGTGGGACGGTGCACGCGTACTGGGAGCTGGTGAAGGCGGGGTTCCGCCGCCATTCCCGCTACCGTGCTGCCGTCGCGGCCAGCGTGTTCACCAACACCATCTTCGGGCTGGTCCGGGCCTCCATGCTGCTCACCGCCATCCACACCGCCGGGCGGGATGTGGGCGGCTACTCCGCGCTGCAAGCCGCTACCTATGTCTGGCTGGGCCAGGGCCTGCTGGGTCCGCTCGACGTGTGGGGCTCCAGCGTCACCATCGGGGAACGGGTACGCAGCGGGGACATCGCCGTGGACTTCACCCGGCCGGTCTCGGTGCTGGGCGCCGCGCTGGCCACCAACTACGGCCGCGCCGCCTTCGAGCTGGTGCCCCGCTGCCTGCCGCCGCTGATGGTCGGCGCGCTGATCACCGGGCTCTACCTGCCGTCGGGGATCCTGCCCTATCTGCTGGGAGCGCTCTCCCTGATCCTGGCCACCCCGCTGTGCTACTGCTTCTACTTTGCCGTCTCACTGAGCGCGCTGTGGACGGTCGAGAACCGCGGCTTCCTGGTGGTGGCCATGGTGGTGCAGCAGGTGCTGTGCGGGTTCGTGGTGCCTGTCTCCTGGTTCCCCGGCTGGTTGCAGTCGCTGGCCAATGCCAGCCCCTTCCCGGCGATGTTCCAGACGCCGGTGGACATGTTCACCGGCCGGTTGGCGAACGCCCAGGCGGTGGCGGTGCTGGGGCTGCAGGCGGTCTGGCTGGCCGTCCTGGTGGCGCTCTGCCAGCTGTTGCTGCGCGCCGGCCGACGCAAGGTGGTGGTCCAGGGTGGCTGAGGTCTCACTGCCCCGGCTGACCCGGATCCTGGTGGCCTCCCGGATCCGCGCCCAGTTGCAGTACCGGGCCAGCTTTGCCGCCGACCTGTTTGGCCAGGCGATGCTGATCCCGCTGGAATTCATCGAGGTCTACGCGCTGCTGCACGCCGCGCCGGTCTTTGGTGGCCTGACGCTCAACCAAGCAACCTTGCTGTTCGGCCTCTCGTCGCTGGCCTTCGGCCTGGCCGACATGGTCTTCGGGCAGCTGGACAATGTGCATCGGCTGATCAAGGAGGGCCGATTGGAGGTGCTGCTCACCCGCCCCACTCCGCTGCTGCTGCAGTTGGTCACCCAGGACATCCAGTTGCGACGGCTGGGCCGCGCTGGGGTGGGGCTGGCGATCTACCTGTGGGCCATCGGCGCCTGTCATGTGGAACCGACCGTCCGCAATCTGGCTCTGCTGGTGCTGGCCCCACTGGGCGGGGTGTTGATCCATGGCGCGGTCTTCCTCTTCGCCTCGGCCACGTTGTTCTTCGTGCTCGACGGGCAGCAGGCGGTCAACGCCTTCACCTATGGCGGGCGCTATGCCAGTGGCCTTCCCGGCGCGGCACTCATGACCCCGGTGAAGATCTTCTTCAGCTACGTCGTGCCGGCCACCCTGATTGCCTACGTGCCGACCGTGGTGCTCACCGGCGGCACCCTGCCAGCCTTCTGGTGGCCCGGGTGGGCATGGCTGACGGTGCCGCTGGGGCTGGCGATGTGGGCAGTGATGTTGGGCTGGTGGCGGCTGGCCATCCGGCACTACACCGGAGCGGGAGGCTGAGATGGCAATCATCGAACTGCGGGACGTGAGCCGGGAGTTCACCCTGCGCTCCGGCAGCGGACTGCGACGCACCCGCAGCACCAAGCGGGCCGTCGACGGCCTGTCCTTCGGCATCGAGCCCGGGAGCGCCGTCGGCTACATCGGCGCCAATGGCTCCGGGAAGTCGACCACCATCAAGATGCTCACCGGCATCCTGACCCCCACGTCGGGGACGGTGCGGGTCTGCGGGCTGGAACCGGTGCCGCAGCGACGCCGGTTGGCCGGCCACCTGGGGGTGCTGTTCGGGCAGCGATCCCTGCTGTGGTGGGACCTGCCGCTGGCCGAGTCCTTCCCAATCCTGGCCGCGATGCACGGCCAGGAGCCAGCCCGGTGGAAGCCCCGACTGGACGAGCTGGTCGACGGTCTGGACCTGTCCGGTTTCCTGGCCACCCCGGTGCGTAACCTCTCCCTGGGCCAGCGGATGCGCGGGGAGCTGGCGGCAGCGTTGGTGCACCGGCCGGAGCTCGTCGTGCTGGACGAGCCGACCATCGGGCTGGACATGATCGCCAAGGAGCGGCTGCGCGCCTACCTCGCCCGGGAGATCCGCGAGAACGGCACCACCCTGCTGCTGACCACGCATGACATGGGCGATGTGCAGCGGCTGTGCCAGCGGATGCTGATCCTGGACCGGGGCCGGCTGGTCTTCGACGGCTCGGAGGCCGAGCTGGCAGCCGAGACCGGGGCGGAGCGGGTGCTGGTGGTGGATGCCGCAGCCCCCGTCGACCCGGCGCAGCTCAGGCTGCCAGATGGGGTGCGGATCGACGACGTGCAGGGCACCCGGCTGCGGCTGGCCTTCGCCTCGCGTCGAGTCAGCGCCGCCGACGTCCTCCAGGCGGTCTCCCGGGATGTGGAGGTGGTGGAGATCGCGCTGGAGGAGGCGGAGATCGAGACCCTGGTCCGGCGGATCTACAGCCGCGGCCGGTAGCCGATCAGTGGCGGCTGGCGGCCTTGCGCGCCCCGTCGCGACGGATGTACTCCCACACCACGCCGCAGACGATGGCGAGGCCCGCGCCGGGGAAGCCCACCTCCATCCAGCTCAGGTCAAAGCTGGCCACCGCGATCTTGGCAACCACGGTGCAGACGGCCCAGATGGCCATGGTGAACAGGGTGTACTTGGCGGCGCGGGTCCAGCCGAATTCGGTGATGGGGGTGTTGTCGTTGAACATGACCCCAGTCAATCCCCAGCGGAGTTCGCCCGGAATCGGCGCCGGGCATGAATCCGGTATCCACCCGTGGGTGGACCCGGTGGAGTTCAGACCACGTCGCGACGGTGGAAGCCGGCGAAGCCCACCGCCAGGAAGCCACAGGCCACCAGCAGCAGCCAGCCCAGATTTCCCCAGTCCGGATCAGCGGCCAGCACCAGCGGCACGTGGTGCAGTGGACTGATGGACAAGGCCCATTCCGGCAGCTTGAAGGACGGCCCCAGCAGGGTGATCGCGAAGGTGGCGACAATCACCATCCAGCCCGCCAGCCGGGCCACCGGTTTCGCGCCCACGGCCGCCGCACCGACGCTGGTCAGCACCCAGACGGCCGGGATGGTGCACAGCGCCTGCTGGAGGACATCCCAGAAGCCGAAGGGGGCGTCGCTGCGGGAGACCACCCAGCCCATCACGATGCCCTCCAGGGCCAGGCAGCCCGCCACGGCGGCCAGCGCCAGGGCCACATTTGTCGCGAAATAGCGCGGACGGCGCACCGCTCCGGCCAGCAGCGGCTCGATCCGGTAGTTCACCTGCTCCGCCTGCATCCGCATCACCACCTGCGCCCCGACGATGGCGGAGATGATGCCGCCGATCTGCAGGATGGTGGCGACGAAGGCGAAGCCCAGCTCCTGTGTGGTCTTGCCACCTGCCACCAGGATCTGTTGCAGGGCAGGATTCTCGGCAATCAGGTCACCGGAGGAGGCGGCCAGGTTGCCGAAGACCAGCCCCAGGAAGCAGAAGGCCACCAGCCAGGTGAGCAGTGCGCCGCGGTGCAGCCGCCAGGTGAGCCGGCCCAGCGACATCCGGCAAGACTCGACGGGCCCGGGGCGGGGCACGATCATCCCCAGCCCGAAGTCACGTCGGTCCTGCAGGACCAGCGCCAGCCCGACCAGCACCACCGCCAACGCAATGGCGGGCAGCATCGGCCACCACCGGTTCTCCACCGCCGGGAGCGTCTTCTCCAGCCAGCCCAGCGGGGTCAGCCACAGCGTCCACTCGGCGGCATTGGAGGAGTCCAGGTAGCCGCGCAGCACGAAGAAGAAGCCCAGGGTGCCGATCGCCAGGGTGTTGGCGGTGCGGGCGTCGGACCCCAGCTGCGCGGCGACGGCGGCCACCCCGGCGAAGAGCAAGGCGGAGCAGGTGAAGCAGGCCGCGATCACCGCCGTCGGCCGGGCCTCACCGCCGGAGACCCAGGTCAGCAGGAAGCAGACCACGCCCAGCGCGACGGCGGCGATCCAGCCGATCAGCACCGCCACCAGCAGGCGAGCCTGGCGAGTGACCACCCCGGAGGCGATCAGTTCGGCCTGACCGGAGTCCTCGTCGGCCCGGGAATTGCGGATCACAATCAGGATCCCCATCAGCCCGGCGAAGAAGGCGCCCAGGGAACCCGCCCGCCAGGCGTTGAAGCCGTCATTGGTGAGGAAGTTGCGGCCCGGGCCGAAGATCAGTTCCATGGCCGGGTTGGCACCGATGGCCAGGGCAAAGGCGCGCCGGTCGGCCAGGTCCGGGAAGATCCACCGCCACGCCCAGATGGAGCTGGCCGACAGGACGGACAGCAGCACCACCCAGGGCGCAATGTTGCGCCGGTCCTGCCGGATGGTGGCCTTGAGCAGGGGTTTCAGCCCCGTCAGCGCGGCGGACATCAGCCGGCCTGCTCGTCGTAGTGGCTGAGGAAGAGGTCTTCCAGCGACGCGGGGCTGACGGTCAGCTGGCTCATCCGGTATGCCACCAGCGAGGCCATCGCGTCGTTCACCCGGTCCGGCGCGACGGTGGCCCGCAGCCGCCCGTGGGCATCCAGTTTGACGTCGTCCAGGATCCCCAGCGCTGCGGGGTCCGACGGCGGGTCGGCCAGCCGGGCGGTGATGGTCAAGTGGGTCTTGCCCCGAAGATCGGCCAGGGTTCCGGTCTGCACGATCTTCCCGCTGCGGATGATGCTCACCCGGCCTGCCAGCGCCTCCACCTCACTGAGGATGTGGGAGCTGAGCAGCACGGTGCGCCCCTTGGCCTTCTCCTTGGCGATCTCGTCCTGGAAGACCACCTCCATCAACGGGTCCAGCCCGCTGGTGGGCTCGTCCAGGATCAGCAGCTCGACATTGGAGGACAGTGCGGCGACGATGGCCACCTTCTGCCGGTTGCCCTTGGAGTAGGCCCGGCCCCGCTTGCTGGGGTCCAGCTCGAAACGTTCGATCAGCTCTTCGCGTCGGGTCCGGTCCAGGCCGCCGCGCAGGTTGCCCAGCAGGTCGATCGCCTCGCCTCCGGTCAATCCGGGCCACAGCGAGACATCGCCGGGGACATAGGCCAGCCGTCGGTGCAGCTGGATCACGTCGCGCCACGGATCACCACCCAGGAGCTGGACGCTGCCGGCATTGGCGCGCAGCAGCCCCAGCAGCACCCGGATGGTGGTGGACTTGCCGGCGCCATTGGGGCCCAGGAAACCGTGCACCTCCCCCGCCTCCACGCTCAGGTTGATCCCGTCGAGGGCGGTGAAGGAGCCGAACTTCTTCACCAGCCCCTGGATCTGGATGGCCGGCGGCTGTTCGGGCAGGGCATGTCTGGGGTGGATCATCTCGACGTCGGTGGTCATGCTGGGTCTCCTTCGGGAAGGTCCTCGAAAAGGTAGTGCCGCACAACGGGGGTGTAGGTGGCGACGAGGACCTCGTGATCGACGCTGGCCAAGGGTTCCAGCCGGAGGAGTTGGCGCACCACCAGCATCCCGAGCAGCTGGCTGGCCACCAGGCCGAAGCGGTGTTGCGCCTCCTCGGCCGGCACTCCCAGACGCGTGGCGACCGGGGTCACGATGGCGTGCCTCACGAACTCCTCTAGGGCCTCCAGCGGCATCTCGCCGGCCATGGCCCGGCGCAGCATGGCCTGCATCGCGGCGCCGGTCTCCGCCCCCTCCCAGACCCGCAGGAAGGTGCGCACCAGGCGCTCGGGCAGCCGCTCGTCGTCGGCTTCCGAGAGCAGCTCCGCGATCCGCGCGGGGACTTCGGCCGGGATCTCGAGCGCCTCCTGGAAGAGGCCCTCCTTGCTGCCGAACCAGTGGTTGATCATGGCCGGGTCCACCCCCGCGGCGGCGGCAATGGCGCGCACGGACACCTTGCTGAAGTCACGCTCGGCAAACAGTTCCCGAGCGGCGGCCAGGATCACCTCCCGGGTGTCCCCCTGCCCTGGGCGACGACCGATTCTGGGCACCACGGCGCACCTCCAAAGAACTCAACGGCTGTTGAGTTCAAGGCAACACCCCATCGGATCAAAAGTCAACAGATGTTGAGTAACCCCTGGCGGATCACTCGACGGGAGTCAGGGCCCCCAACAGCGCAAAGCTCACCAGCCAGTGGGTCGCCATGAAGTGACCGTCGGTCACGACGGGGAGCACCCCGGCGCGCTGCGACTCGGCCGCGGCCAGGACCACCGGACGGGCCTGGGCCGGCAGCTGGGGTGCAATGGCCCGCAGTTGCCAGGCGCGGGACAGGGCCAGACCGTAGAAGTGCGCCAGCTTGCCGTCGGTGCCGTCCACCACCCCCGGCGCCGTCAGCAGACGCGCATGCGCACCCTCACCGATGCCCAGCAGGAGCCGCGAGACCGCCGCCGCGCGCTGGTCCGGCGGCAGCACCTCGGCCATCAGCTGCGCCTGGGACAGGGCCGGCGACAGGAAGTCATGGCCGCTCGGCTCCAGCCGGGTGTCCAGGTCCGTGTCCGCCCCGTACCAGGCCTGTGCTCCGGCCATGATGCAGGCCACGACGTCGTCCTGACCCAGCGCGGTGAAGGCCCGGTGCAGGATCGACAGCGAGAAGGCCGAGTTGGTGTGCTCGCCGTCGCGGTTCGGGTGGGTCTGGCGCTCCAGCCAGCTCGGCAGGAGTTCGGCCACCACGTCGGTGACCGGGCGGATCGCCGTTGCCCACGAGTCGGCCCGCGGATGGGGGCAGTCCGCAAGGGCGGCGGCCAGCAGGCTCACCCAGGCCCAGCCGTAGGGGCGCTCGAACGAGGGATGGTTGCGCAGGTAACTGGCCTCGACGGCGAGGGCCTCCGGCGTGAGGCGCTCCTCCAGCGTCGCCACGACGCGCTCGGCCAGACCGGCGGCCTCAAGCTGGCCCCCGGCATGGGTCAGCAGCGTCACGAGCGACCACTGCATGTGGGCCGACGAGTGCCAGTCCAGCGAGCCGTGGAAGGACGGGTGGAGCACCCACGGGGTGACGTCGCAGTCATCCTCACCGGCGGCGACGTGGGCCGCCGCGTAGGGGAACGGCGTCGCGAGGACCTCCAGGGCAATCTGGGCCCACTGTGCCGCGTACCGCTCCAGTTCGTCATCCTTCCCGGTCATGCGCTGCCGCCCTCCTTGGTGACCACTTCGTCGGGGACGTCCCCCTCCTCGACGTATTCCCCCTTCTCATAGTCATACTCCACCGGATTGCCATCCTCGTCGGTGCGGGTGTACCACTCGGTGACCTCGGGCGCGGTGGAGTCGAAGTCGCCGCCGGTGGCGCGCTCGTCGGCCTCGTCGGTGGGTTCGACGACCAGGGCGAAGTTGTCGCCATAGGTGCTGACGCCATGCTTGACCGCCTTCTGGATGGCCCAGTCCTGGTAGGTCTCCCGGATGGCCTGCGGATCATTGCGCAGCAGCTTCACCAGAGCGACGGCCATCAACACCAGGATGACGGCGAAGGGCAGGGCCGTCACCACCACCAGGTTCTGCAGCCCCTGCAGCGCATTCTGGCCACCGAAGAACAGGATCACCACCGCGATCCCGGCCATGCACAGCGCGAAGAACGTGGTCACCAGCTTGTTGGGCTCCGGATTGCCGCGCTGGGACAACTGCGAGTTCACCAGGGAGGCGGAGTCCGACGTCGTGACGAAGAAGACGCCCAGCATCACGATCACCAGGGCGGAGACGATCCCGCCACCGGGCAGCTGCCCTACCACCTGGTAGAAGATCTCGGCCGGCAGCGGCAGGGAAGCGGCGGTGCCGTCCGGGGCGATCATCGACGCCGTGTCGCCGGCGGCCTGCGCGCGGCGCTGCAGCCAGATGGCGGTACCGCCCAGGATGGCGAAGGCCAGCACGATGATCGACGACGGGATCAGCAGCACCCCCAGCACGAACTGGCGGATGGTGCGGCCGCGGGAGATCTTGGCGGTGAAGACACCGACGAAGGGCGCCCAGCTCACCCACCAGGCCCAGTAGAAGGTGGTCCAGGCGGACAGGAAGGCCTCCATCTGGGGACCCTCGGCCATGTTGGCGCTCAGCATGTCCGGCAGGTGCCCGAAGTACTCGACGATGGCGGCCGGCACCATGTTCATCAGGAAGGCCGTCGGACCGACGACGAAGAAGAACACCGCCAGACCCAGCGCCATCACCATGTTGATGTTGCTCAGCCAGCGGATTCCCTTGGAGACACCGGAGACCGCCGACGCGATGGTGGCGATGGTCAGCACGCCGATGATGCCCAGCGCCAGGGTGTTGCCCGTCGGGCCGAGACCACCGACCACCTCGACGCCGCGAGCGATCTGCAGGGCGCCGATGCCCAGGGACGCGGCGGTCCCGAACAGGGTGGCGATGATGGCCAGGGCGTCGATCACCCGGGCGGCGGGCGTGTCCGTGCGGCCACTCCACAGGGAGGTGACCACCGAGCTCATCAACGGCACCTTGCCGCGACGGTAGGAGGCGTAGGCCACCGCCAGCCCGACGATGGCGTAGATGGCCCAGGCGTTGACTCCCCAGTGCAGGGCCGACTGCGCCACCGCGCCCTTGATGGCCTGCGCCGTGTTGGCGTCGTACTGCGCCCCGGGCCGCGGGCTGAGGTAGTAGGTCAGCGGTTCATAGGGGCCGAAGAAGATGATGCCGATCCCGATGCCGGCGCCGAAGAGCATCGCCGCCCACGAGCCTGTTGAATATTCCGGCTCCTCGCCGTCCAACCCGAGCTTGATCTTGCCGAACCGGGAGAAGGCGATCACCAGCAGGAAGAGCACCATGGCAATGGCCAAGACATTGAACATCCAGCCCAGATTGCGCATCACCCAGCCCAGAGCGGCACTGGAGACGTCGAAGACCTGCTGCGGTGCGGCCAGCCCCCAGGCCACGAAGCCGATGATCAGCGCGCCGACGGCGCCGAGAATGGCCTTGTCAATGCCATATCTGATCTTCTGGTCAGCCACCGAGACGCCGGGGACCAGGGCAGGGTGGATCTGGTGGGGGTAGTTCACCTCCCGCAGGAATTTGCGCGTGGGCTCGTTCAGCGTGGCTCGTCGTGGTTCTTGTTGGTTCACGATCTCTCCAGGGTGTGAGGCAGCCATCATGGCTCGGCACCCGAACCACACTAGCCGGACGATGGTGAATTGTGGGGGATCATGTCGCGGGGCCGCCCCCACCGCTGCCTAGGATGCGGGCATGCGGAAGTTGCTGCTGGGTGCCGTGGTGGTTGGCCTGTTGGCCGCCTTGGCGGGGGTCCTGAGCCCCTGGCTGGGAACCCGGATCACGTCGGCGCGGATTCCGGACCCGGACTCGGCAGAGCTGCGGGCGGAGTCGGCCCGGGTGGCCCAGCTGGCCTCCCAGCAGCAGCACCCCACGGGCTCCCAGTGCGCGGCGAAGGTGCTGCGCGTTGAGGCGGCCATCACCTGGGCGTGGGTGACCTACCGGGGCTGGCAGTCCAGCAATGACGGCTGGGTGGAGGCCGGTTGGTCCGCGCCGGTCCGGGTGGACGGCCTGCGGGTGGAGGTCCCCGCGGATGGCTCGGACTACCCGCGGAGCGTGAAGAAATTGATGCCCTGGGATTTGGCTCGCTTGGCGCTGCGCAATCCGGAGGGGGCGCGGCCGGCGGAACCCACATTGCCTCCCCGGCCACGGTGAGCGTTCCCCGATGGTGTCATGTCCCCTCGTCGGGGGACATTTGGGGAGCCGTCTCTGACCCGCCGCTGAAATACGTCGATGACCGAACGATTTTCCTTGCGGTTGACCCTCCCGCGGTGAAGAGTAGAACCCATCGAACGGCCGTTGTATGGGAGTGCGGTGGCCGACGAAGCCCTTCTTGGGGAAGGGCAGCTCGACGGATCAAGGGCGATGCGTCGGCACACAGTCTCGGGTCCGTCGGTCTCCAACCACCGACGGACCCGAGACTTTTCCGTAGGATTTGCGCATGTACCGGCATCTGTTCTGGGACCTGGGCGGCACCCTGGTGGACACCTATCCGGCGTTGGACTCCGCTTTCACGGCGGTGGTGAGCGCGCACGGTGGCTCCGTCGAGGTGACGGAGGTGGCCCGGTTGACGCGTCACTCCACCGGCGTGGCCGTCGCCGAGTTGTCCGCCCGGTTCGGGATTGAGCCCGCGGCCTTCGAGCGGGCCAATGCTGAGCTCAAACAGTTGTGGAAGACCCAGCCGCCGCCCGCGATGACCGGCGCCGCTGCCCTCCTGGACGACGTCCGCGCGGCCGGCGGGCTGAACCTGGTGGTCACCCACCGGGACCGGGCCAGCGCCCTGACCCTGCTGGAGGGGCTTGGGCTGCGGGTGGATGACCTGGTCTCCGCGGTTGACGGGTATCCCCGCAAGCCAGACCCGACGATGTACCGGGTGCTGTTGGGGCGGCACGGCCTGGACCCCAATGAATGTCTGGCCGTCGGCGACCGGCCGATCGATGCCACCGCGGCACACCAGGCCGGCATCCGGGCCGCGATGCTGGAGTCCCCCGAAGCACCCGTCGACGACGACGCGGAATACTCCGTGGCGACGCTGGATGAGCTTCGTCCCCTGTTGGGACTGTCGCCCCGGATGTGAATTCGCTCACCTGGCGCTGGTGGCGACGGGCGGTTCCACCCACGCCGATGCCCCATTCCCATACCCCACAGGTATTGGCGAGGATTGTGCCCGTTTCGGTGCGGTTTTCCACAGCCGATAGTTATCCACAGGCAGCGCTATGACGGTTGGCACATCCCCGGTTCGCTGGCAGATTGACGAATACCGCCGACCCGGAGATCCCGATGAAGAGAACCGTCAGCCTGCTGGTGCTGCTGCCCGTGATGGTGGCCTGCTCGCCCGAGAAGCCGACCACCGACCCGAGCCCCAGCGCCCCGCCCGTCACGAGCATCGCGCCGACGAGCACGTCCGTGGACCCCAGTCAGGACCCGCTGTATCTGGAGGCGGTGAGTGTCTACAAGGCGTACCACGCAGAACTGGCGCGGTTCGAGGCCGCCAGCTACGCCGATGGCAAGCTGCCAGCCAGCATCCAGCAGTACATCACCGGGTCACTCCTGGAGGCGGTGCAGAACTCCATCGCCGAGTCGATCCGCATGGATGAAGCACCAAAGCAGGGCGACTCGACCAGACTGACCGCCATTGCACCGAATATCGGAACCTCGCGCGCGGGCAGCTTGGTCTCCGTTCGGGTATGCACCGATGCACGGCAGGGCACCGTCGTAAAGCGCTCCACGGGAGAATCCCTCGGGCCTGGCGTCTTGGCATACAGAGAGGTCTATTTCAAACGGTTCGGCGGCAAGCTCAAAGGATTCGTCGGTGAGGCCAAGGTGGTGCAATCGTGTCCAATCAAGTAAAGGCAGCTTGCACTGTATGTCTGGTCTTATTCTTGGTGCATACGAACATCCCTGTGGCGAGTGCTTCGTGCGCGGACAACGGGACTTGCAGCAGTTCAGATATCACGTTTAGTGGCAGGCGAGCGAACTCTGGAGCGAGTGTTCGCGCGACCCGAGTGTCCACCAAGATCACGACTTCCGGGCGAAGTTCGTCCCTCGCCACAAGGCCATCCGCCGGAGGCACTCACGGGCGATGGACAAATTTCGCCTCTCCTGCAACCAGATCCGCCGCGGGCCAAAGTGGCGCGACCCCACGACGGTCCGCGGGCGTCGGGAACAGCTCATCTCGTCAACCCGGCCAGTCCCTCGTGAGGCCGAACCAGTTCATACCGCACATGGCTTTCGTTCCGGGAATGCTGAGCACCACTGGGATCGCGACCGCGAACGGGAAGACCTTTCTCGCCATGGGAACCCCGTTAAGCGTCGGGATGCACGCCAGAGCCACGATGGTCACGCCGATCGGCATGATAGACGGTGGCGCTACGGGCCGAGCTGCTGCGACGGGCACCGACTCCCCACCCTCCATCGCGCAGGCCCAGACCGGCTCAGGCGGCGGGGCAGCCGCTCCCGTCGTCGATGTCCGGACCGTCGTTCAGCAGGCCATCGCCAACATCTCACTCCCCGCACCCACCCTTCACCTGGGTCCGAAGCCGGATGTCAACGAGTGGAAGATGATCGCGGTCGGGCAACCGGTCTGGTTGTGGACCGACGCCACCGATGACATCGACGCCTCCACCACCCAGCAGGGAATCGGGATCACGCTGGTGGCGGCCAGCTCCGGCACCACCATCGCGCTCGGCGACGGCAAGACCATCACCTGCACCACCAGCACCCCTCGACCGGCCGACGCCGAGCCGATGGCCAAGTCCCCGGACTGCGGCCACACCTACCTCAAGCCCGGCCAACGCACCATCACCGCCACCACCGGCTGGACCATCCGATGGAGCGCCCTGGGCCAGTCGGGAGAGATCCCGATGGAACGCAGCACCAGCCGCACCATCGACGTCGGGGAGCTCGCCTCCGTCGTCGTCCGCTGAACGACCCCAGCACGGCACAAGCGCCCCTCATCGCCGACGCGATGAGGGGCGCTCGTCTGCCCGTGGATCAGGCGGTCACTCGTCGCCCAGGCTGAGGGCCACGGCACCGGTCAGGGCACCCATCCCCACCACCAGGGCGGAGACCCCGTAGGCGAGCACGGAGGTGAACAGCGAGGACCGCACGAAGTTGGCCTGCATCACCATCTCCCGCGGGCCGGCCAGGGCCTCGGCCTTCTCGGTGTCGCCGGCAGCCGAAGCGGCCATGTACTCGTCGCTCAGCTCGGCGAAGGTCTTGCCGCCGCCGATGTGCTCGGCGTGCGCGCCCACCACATTGGCCTGCTCGAAGGCGGTGATGGGACCGGCGACGGTCTTGCCGCCCAGCTTGGCGCTGTCCGGGTGCACCTGGATGCGCTGGTCCTTCAGCTGCTTGGTGATGGCGGCCCAGGCGGCGGCGCCACTGCCCAGCAGCACGGGGCTGGCGACACCAAGAAGGGTACGGGCGGCGGTCTTGCTCATGGTCAAACTCCTGTCGTGGAAGGCTTCGTGGGCTAGAACGTTGAACTTTCATCTATTTATTCCCGGTCGGTTGCCCAGTTCTGGGAAACGACCTCAGGAATCGGGCCGAGGGCGGGAGCCACGCGGGCATCCGTCGCAGCCTCGGATTCTGGAGGTGGTTTTTCAGAATCGGCCACCCCGTAGGCTGACGGCATGGCGCTGGAGATGCGGATTGCCCGCAACCCGGAACAGGACACGTCGCTGCCCTACCTGGTGTGGTTGCCGCTGGGCGACGGGCTGGTGCTCAAGACCAACGAGACCTGGCCGCGCACCGGCAAGCTGTACTGCCACCCGGCGCCGTGGCCACAGGACCCGGAGATTCTGGAAACCCTCCCGGTGATTTCCTGCAATCGACGCGGTGCCGCGATCGACCTGGTGCTGGCGCGGGGGCGGGAGAAGCGATCCCAGTTCGTGATGACCCGGGTCCGCGGCGGCCGGGAGGCGATCTTCTGGCAGACGCAGCGCACCGCCAAGCAGGCACGTCCGATGGCCACGGTGCCGGCGGCCCGGGCGTCGGGGCAGTCCGGGATGGAGATCCTGATCGACTCCCATGAGCGGTATGCGTGGAAGTTCAGCAGCCAGCAGGCCACCACCCGCAAGGCGCCGCTGCGCGCCGGTGACTACGCCGTCCAGACCGACGGCCAGTTGGTGGCGGCGGTGGAGCGCAAGAGCCTGGAAGACCTGACCAGCTCGCTGTTGAGCGGCAAGCTGAGCTATCAGCTGGCCGAACTCGCGTCGCTCCCCCGGGCGGCGCTGGTGGTGGAGGATCGCTATTCGTCCATCTTCAAACTCACCCACGCCCGTCCGGCGCAGGTGGCCGACCAGCTGGGTGAGTGTCAGGTGCGCTTCCCGCACGTGCCGATCATCTTTGCCGAGACCCGGCAGCTGGCGCAGGAGTGGACCTACCGCTTCTTCGGCGCCGCCCTGGCGGAGCAGGAGCAGGAGGGCGCGGCCGCGGCGCGGCTGTCGGCGATGCCACCTGTTCCGGAGGCACGGCCCAGCGCCGCAATCGCGGAGGACGAGCGACGGGTCAGCCCGCAGCAGGCGGCCCAGATCCTGGGCATCTCCCGCCCGACCCTGCTCAAGATCCTGGACCGCGGGGAGATCCCCTATGAGCGGGTGGGTCGGAACCGTCGGATCCGGATGACGGCTCTGCTGGCCTACCAGCAGACACGCGAACCCAAGGGAGAGTGAGATGCGGATACTGGTGACCGGGGCATCGTCCGGGGTCGGGCTGCAGACCGTCGAGCAGTTGGTGGCCGACGGACACGAGGTGCTGCTGCATGCCCGCTCTCCAGAGCGCTCGGATTGCTTGCCGGTGGCGCGGGAGTGCGCGGCGGTGCTGCACGCCGATCTGGCCGACGAGTCCGCGGTGCGACGGCTGGCCAGCCAACTGGGTGACCACGGGCCGGTGGATGCCGCGATCCACAATGCCGGGGTCTACGACGGGCCCGACCTGGCCGCGGTGAATGTGCTGGCGCCCTATCTGTTGACCACTCTGGGGCCGCTCCCGAGGCGGTGGATCTGCCTGAGCTCGTCGATGCACCGGAGCGGCGTGGCCAGCACCCGGCTGGACGGCATCAGTTACAGCACCAGCAAGCTGCTGGTCACAACCCTGGCGATGACACTGGCCCGTCGATATCCGGAAATGTCCTGCCACGCGGTGGATCCGGGCTGGGTGCCCACCCGGATGGGCGGGCCGGGCGCGCCCGACAGCCTGGCCGAGGCGCACCTGACCCAGTGCTGGCTGGCCACTGCCCCGCTGGACCGGATCACGCCGCCGACGGGTGGCTACTGGCACCACCTGGTGGCGTCCGCACCCGTCGGCGTGTGCCTCGACGCGGGTTTCCAGGAGGAGCTGGTGGCCTCCTTGGAGAGCAGGACAGGCGTCGCGCTGCCCTGACGGGCGTGTAGCGCCCGGCTCTCAGGCGAAGGTGGTGTGCTCAATTTGGTACTTGGTGAACCGCGGCACCACCCACAGGCTGTAGATGCCCAGGGTGACGATGATCAGCAGCAGCGTCAGGAACCACTTGCCGGCAAGCTGTCCGCCGGTGCCGGTGAACTTCAGCTGGTGGCCGTCCAGGTAGGTGTGCTCGGCGCGCCATTTGTAGACCATGCAAGCCGCCCACGGCGCCGCCAGCCCCAGTGTGCACACGGTCAGCAGGTAGCTGAGCAGGCTCACGACGAAGTAGTCGCCGACATCGCCGGTGAAGGTGAAGCGCTGCGCCGGGGACTGGCCCGCGAGGGTCATGCCGTTGCCCTGGTACTGCATCATCGGGGCACCGTAGGGCTGCTGCATCGGCATCTGCTGAGGCGGCATCTGCTGTGCGGGCTGGGTCTGCCAGGCGTTGGGCGTGCCCTGGTTGTATTCGGTCATGCTGAATCCTTCGAGTTCGGGGCGGTTGGAACATCCCCCGAAGCTCCTTGGCGGCACTGAGCCTCCCACCCGAAGGGGTGCATGTGCGCTTGTCCGGCAGGTGCGGCTCAGGCAACCAACAGGCAGCTCTGTCCGGAGACCAGCCAAGCAGGCCATCAATCTGTTTCGGAAACGCTTGGGCTTCCGAAAACGGGGCGCCTAACCTTCCAGCGAAAACGATTTCTCTCAGGCGCTCGAAGGCGAGGTGACCTTGTCCAACATCCGTGAGGTAGCTCTGCAGGCCGGAGTGTCTCCCGCCACGGTCTCCCGCGTGGTCAACGGCATGGACGGCTTCTCCGAGGACACCCGTTTGCGCGTCGAGCAGGCCATCGCAGATCTGAACTACCAACCCGATCAGTTCGCCCGCGGGCTGCGCTCGCCCCACGCCCAGCTGATCGGCGTCTTGGCCCCCAAGGTCTCGGACGCCTTCGCCTTCGAGATCCTGGAGGGGGTGGAAGCGTCCGCCAGGGACCACGGTTACGCCGTAATGCTTGGCCGGACCGGGCTCGGCTCCACCTTCAGCCAGCAGTACCTGCGCACCATGCGCGCCTACCGAGCAGCCGGGATCGTGCTGATCTCCGCCGTGATCACGGACGAGCTGCGGCGCACTCTGGGCACCACCCGCCCCGTGATCTCCGTGGCCATCTCAGACGGCTCCGGGACCCCCAGCATCGCCATCGACGACCGGCAGGCCGGTTTCGATGGGATCCAGCACCTACTGCGGCTGGGGCACCGGCACATTGGGGTGGTTGCTGGAGACCCCCGCTCGGTCCACGTGGCCCGCCCGCGGCTGCTGGGCAGCGAGGAGGCGCTGGCCAAGGCTGGTCTGGAGGCCGCCACGGTGCACGGGGACTTCTTCTACGCCTCCGGCGCCGACGCCGTCGCCCAGCTGCTGGCCCGTGACCCGCACGTGACGGCGATCTTCGCCCACAGCGACGAGATGGCGGTGGCCGTCATCCATGAGCTGCAGCGCCGCGGTTTCCGGGTGCCGGAGGACATCTCGGTGCTGGGCTTCGACAACACGGCGACGGCCCTGAAGGTTCACCCCCAACTGTCCACCGTCGGACAGCCGCTGCGGGAGATGGGCACGGTGGCGGTGGCCAAGCTGCTGCGCTCCCGCAACCTGGCCTCCCGGGTGATGACCCACCGGATCATCCAGCGCGCCTCCACCGCCCCACCCCGAAATACCTGACCACAACCGCATTCCCCCAGTTCCACACCACCCCAACAACTGCTTCACACAACAAAGGAGTTCCCATGAGAAGCAAGTCCCTGTTCGCCCCGCTTGCCGTCCTGGCGACGGTCTCCGGGCTGGCCCTGGCCGGCTGCTCCGGCGACAACGGCGGCGGCACCGCTGCCCCGAGCGCCGCCTCCAGCGATCAGTTCACCGGCCGCGGGCCGATCAACTACGTCTCCTCCCGCGACGCCTCCGGCGCAGCACAGGAGAGCATCGCCCGCTGGAACAAGGCCCACCCCGATGAGAAGGTCACCTGGATCGAGCTGCCCGATTCCGCGGACCAGCAGCGCCAGCAGATGGTCCAGAACGCCCAGATCAAGTCCGACACCTTCGGTGTGCTGAACCTGGACACCGTGTGGACCACCGAGTTCGCCGCCAACCGGTGGATTTCAGCGCTGCCCAAGACCGCCGTCCCCACCGACAAGATGCTCAAGGGCCCCGTCGAGGCGGCCACCTACCGCGACATGCTGTTCGCCGCGCCCTACTACACCGACGGCGCGCTGCTCTACCAGCGCAGCGACCTGATGAAGGCCGCCGGAGTGGCCGAGGCTCCCAAGACCTGGGCCGACATGGAGGCCGCCTGCCAGAAGATCCTGGCGCTGCCCCAGGCCAAGGGGATGTCCTGCTACACCGGCCAGTTCGACAAGAACGAGGCGCTGACAGTGAACTTCACCGAGGCCGTCGCCTCGGCCGGGGGAAAGCTGTTCACCGACGAAGGCAAGCCGAACGTGAACACCCCCGAGGCCCTGGCCGGCCTGACCCAGCTGAAGGATGCCTTCACCAAGAAGCTGGTGCCCAATGACGCCATCACCTACCTGGAGGAGCAGGGCCGACGCTCCTTCCAGGAGGGCAAAGTGGTCTTCATGCGCAACTGGCCCTTCGTCTACGCGTCGCTGACTGCCACGGATGGCACCAGCAAGGTGAAGGACAAGTTCGAGATCAGCGCCATCCCGGGCATCGGCGACGGCAAGCAGGGTGTCTCGACGCTGGGCGGCCGCAACCTCGCCGTCTCCGCCTTCACCAAGAACAAGGCCACGGCGCTGGACTTCATCACCTTCTTCACCAGCGAGGAGGAGTCCAAGCTGCGGGTGGAGAAGTCCTCCCGGGCTCCCGTCTACCCCGAGCTGCTGAAGGACAAGGCCGTCGTGGCCAAGCGTCCCTTCTACCCCACCCTGCTGAAGTCCCTGGAAAATGCCCAGCCCCGCCCCAAGGTGGTGCAGTACGGCGCCACCACCCAGGTGATCCAGCAGGAGGCCTACGCCGCCCTGACCGGTGAGAAGGAGCCCAAGAAGGCCCTGGAGGACATGCAGTCCAAGCTCGAAGAGCTGGCGGCGAAGTAGTTCCATGGCCCTCAAGACTCCGACGTCGTCCACCCATTCCCGGCGCACCGCCGGGGAGGGGCGGATGGCCGCGCTGCTGCTCTCTCCGACCCTGCTCGTCCTGCTCCTCGTCGTCGCCTATCCCCTCGTCTCCGCCGTGCACCAGTCCCTGTACAGCTCGGCCAGCGGCGTGGATGACAGCGGATTCGTGGTGGAGGGGGACAAGTTCGTGGGACTGTCCAACTACCTGAGCCTCTTCCAGGGCGACGCCGGAGCCCGCTTCCTCAATGCCCTGGGCAATACGACGATGTTCACCGTGGTCTCCGTCACCCTGGAGACCCTGCTGGGGCTCGCCCTGGCCCTGTCCATGAACCGGGCCTTCCGCGGGCGAGCCTTCCTGCGCGCCAGCATCCTGGTTCCGTGGGCCATCCCCACCGCGGTCTCCGGCCTGCTGTGGCGCTGGATCTTCCAGTCCCAGGGGATCGCCAACCACCTCATCGGCTCCACCATCCTGTGGACCTCGGAGGGCGTCGCCGCCCAATGCGCGGTGATCATCGCCGAGGTGTGGAAGACGGCGCCGTTCATCGGGCTGTTGGCCCTGGCCGGAATGCAGATCATCCCCGCGGAGGTCTACGAGGCCGCCAAGATTGACGGCGCCAGCCGATGGAGGCAGCTGACCCACATCACGTTGCCGCTGATCAAGCCGGCGCTACTGGTGGCGGTGCTCTTCCGGATGCTCGATGCGCTGCGGATGTTCGACCTGCCCTATGTCCTGATCGGGCCCGGCAAGCGGTCCGTCGAGACGCTGTCCATGTTGGCCTGGGACGAGGCCAACCAGTTGCAGTACGGGACGGCTTCGGCCTACTCGGTGGTGCTCTTCCTGTTCGTGGCGCTGGTGGCCTTCACCTTCGTCCGGCTTCTGGGAGCCGATGTCGTCGGTGACCAGAAGCCCGCCCGTCGCACCCGCAAGGAGGCCACCAAGTGAGTATCGTCGCAACCCCCGCAGCACCCGCTGCCGCATCGAAGCCGCGCAGCCAGAGCTCCAAGTGGGCCTACCTGTGGCTTGCCGTGATCGCGGTCTACTGCCTGGCGCCCTTCTACTGGATGGGCGTGTCCAGCTTCCGCCGCACCCAGGACATCTTCGAGAACGGGCTGCTGCCCAGCCCCGCCTCGGTGGAGAACTACACCAAGGTCTTCTCCTCCAGCACCATGTTCGGCCAGTCGCTGCTGAACAGTCTGATCGTCGCGGGCACCACCACGGTGCTGGCGCTCACGCTGGGCATCTTTGCCGCCTACGCGCTGTCCCGGTTGAGCTTCCCCGGAAAGTCGCTGGTGATGACCCTGATCATCGCCACCTCGATGTTCCCTGGGATCTCCGTCGTGGTGCCGCTGCTGAAGCTGTTCACCAAGTGGGGATGGATCAACACCTATCAGGCGATGATCGTGCCCAGCCTGTCCTTCGCAATCCCCTTGGCGGTGTGGAACCTGACCACCTTCATGAAGCAACTTCCGTATGACCTGGAGGAGGCCGCGCTGATCGACGGCTGCTCCAAGTGGCGGGCCTTCCGGCAGATCCTGCTGCCTTTGGCCGCACCTGGTGTCTTCACCACGGCCATCCTCACCTTCATCCACGCGTGGAATGAGTTCATCATCGCGCTGTCCATGGTGAACAACCCGAAGATGCAGACTGCAACCGTGGCCATCTCCAAGTTCACCGGCGCCACCGAATTCCAAGCTCCCTTCGGGGAGCAGATGGCCGCCGGCGTGATCGTCACTGTCCCGCTGGTGATCATGGTGCTGCTCTTCCAGCGTCGGATCGTCGAGGGCCTGACCTCGGGAGCGGGCAAGTGAGCCCCACCCTGGATGACGTCGACTGGTGGCGCGATGCCGTCATGTATCAGGTCTACCTGCGCTCCTTCGCCGACGGAAATGGCGACGGGATCGGCGACCTGAGCGGCCTGATGCAGCGACTGGACCACATCGCCTCTTTGGGAGTGCAGGGCATCTGGCTCACCCCCTTCCAGCCGTCGCCGCAGGTGGACTTCGGTTACGACGTGTCCGACTACTGCGGCGTGGACCCGCTGTTCGGCACCCTCCACGACTTCGACCGGATGATGGCGCGGGCCCATGAGCTGGGCCTGCGGGTACTGGTGGACGTGGTGCCCAACCACTGTTCCAGCCAGCACCCCACCTTTCAGGCGGCGCTGGCGGCCGGGCCCGGGAGCCCGGAGAGGGGGATGTTCCACTTCCACCGCTCCGAGGACGACGCGCCGCCCAACAACTGGCAGAGCGTCTTCGGCGGACAGGCTTGGAGCCGGGCTTGCCCGGAGGACCCCGAGGACCAGGACTGGTACCTGCACCTGTTCTCCCCCCAACAGCCGGACTGGAACTGGGACAATCCGGCGGTTCACGAGATGTTCGACGGGGTGCTGCGCTTTTGGTTCGAGCATGGAGCCGACGGAGTGCGGATCGACGTGGCCCATGCCCTGCTCAAGGCACCCGGGCTGCCGGATCTGGACGAGGTCACCAATGTGGTGGACGGCCTGCGGGCCAACCGACTGGCCAGCGACCAGGAGGGGGTGCACGAGATCTACCGGGGCTGGCGCCGACTGGCCGACAGCTACGAACCGCCGCGCATCCTGGTGGGCGAGGTGAACCTGCCTGCCGAACGCGCCGCACGCTATGCCCGGGCGGACGAGCTGCACCAGACCTTCGCCTTCGAGTTCATCGCGCTGGGCTGGGATCCCGATGCTTGGGTCCGGGTGGGCAGTGCGTTGGAGGAGGCCCGTCTGGCGCACGGCCCGACCCCCACCTGGGCGCTGGAGAACCACGACATCGTGCGATCCACCACCCGCTTCGGCGGCGGTGAACTCGGCGCCCGGCGAGCCCGGGCCGCCCTGTTGGCGATCCTCGGCCTGCCCGGTGGCGCCTACATCTATCAGGGGCAGGAGCTGGGGTTGCCCGAGGTGGACGTGCCGGTGCATCAGAGGGTGGACCCCATGTGGCAGCGCGGCGGGGTGACCCGAGACGGCACCCGGGTGCCGCTTCCGTGGATCATGGGCCCCGCCGGTGGCCATGGCTTCTCCTCGCGGACCGACGCGACGCCGTGGTTGCCCCAACCCGAGGGGTGGGGCAAACGCTCCGTCGAGGCTGTTGGCGGAGCCCCGGGCTCTATGGTGGCGCTTGTCCGGGAGGCAATTGCCCTGCGACACGCGCTGGCCGACCGGGGCGTGTTCGCCTGGGCTGATCCGGTGCTCTGGGAACGCACCGCTGCTGGCGGGATCATGGTGCGGCGCGGTGACCGGATTCGAGTGGTGGTGGCCATGGGCGGGCCCGAGCCCCTGCCTGCGGGTGAGGTGCTGGTCTCATCCCAGCCCGTCGTGGACGGGATACTGCCAGCTGACGGCTGCGCGTGGGTGCGGATCTGACGGCTGCTGCGGGTTGGGCTGCTGGGCGTCGCTGATCTCCTTCAGGGTGTCCCACAGGGCGACCTCCAGCGCGGTGGGCTCAGAGGAGCCGGTGCGCTCGGGCTTGACCGGCGGCAGCTCTCCCTCACGGAGCCGCGCCAGTACCGAGCACGCCGGGAGACCCTGTGCGGGCAGCGATTCCAGAGCGTTCTCCAGGTCATCCTGAGTGGCATCATCCGCCCAAGCCTCGAGCACTTGGAAGGACTCGGCGACGTCATCGACGGGATACCAGCCGCGGATCAGGTGGATCACGACGGGGACCAGCAGATGGCCCTCGGGCACCGGGATGCAGGCTGGCCGTAGCTCGTCTCCGGCGCGGAGCTGGCCGTCGCGGACCAGGCGTTGATAGGCCACGGAGTCCTCGTGCAGCGCGTCCAGCAGCCACTCCCGCTCCTCCTCGTGGGGCGGCGGCTCTTTCCGGGCCGCCCGCTCGAAGGCGTCGCGATAACCGGTCTCAGCCAGCCAGTGCTCCAGGAAGGTGCTCTTCCGGGAGGCCCAGAAGTCCGGATCCAGGTCCCGCTGGAGCCGCTGCCAGACTAGCGCGAGGCCACCGTCGGTCCGCGTCGGCCGCAGCATGCCGAAACTCAGCGCCATCTCCATGAGCACAGCATGGCGGACGGCACTGACAATTTCTGGCGAGGGACACGCGTCACACTTGTTCCGTGACCGACGCACGGATGCAACTCCACACCGCCACTCTGGCCGATGCCCAGGTGATCAGCGGCTGGGTTGCCAGCGCCGAGGAACTGCTGGTCTGTGCCGGGCCCAGACTGAGCTTCCCGCTGGAGCCGCAGGCGTTGCTGGCTACAAGTCGCGACGGCTGGAATGTCCGGTGTCTGGAGGTAGATGGGCACCTGGTGGGCACCGGCTCCTTCACGCTGCGCGACGGCGCGGTGCACCTGGGCCGGCTGCTGGTTGACCCGCGACGCCGAGGCGCGGGGCTGGGGCGGGTGCTGGTCACCGCACTGCTGGCGCATGCCAGGCTGCACAGCCCCGAGCTGGCCCGCGCCACCCGGGCCACTCTGAACGTCTTTGCGGACAATCAGCCGGCACGTGGGCTGTACGAGTCGCTGGGGTTCACGGTTGTTGAGGAGACGGTCCACGACGGGCGTGGTGCGCTGGCCATGATCAAGGCGATCCGGCCGGACATCGAGCAGTTGGCCGTGATGGCGCCGCAGGTGATGGCGCGGCATCGGTTGGTGCAGTGGCTGCTGGAACCGGGCGACGATGACCGTGCCCTCCGGCTGCACCTGCGGGTTCCCGGTGATCCCCGTCGGGTGGCGCTGCTGGAGGTGTTGCCCACGGCCTCAGTCTTCCTGGGGCGGGTGGCCGGCGCGCGGGTCACCCCGGACTTCGCGGAGCGGGGTGATGAGGAGGTGGAGGAGGTCTTCACGGACTGCGTCAACCAGCTCTGCGCGCTGCTGCTGGGGCCAACCATGGTGCACCACGTGTGGCGCGGGGACCGGCTGCACGCCACCCGGGTGGTTGGGAACTCCGAGGAAGCAGGGGACCATGGCGCCGGCGAGCTCTTCGGGCTACGACGACGGGTGCTGACCCGGTTCGGGGTGCAGTTCGAGGAGACGGAGTTGCACTTCCCGGCGGACGTGGAGGCGACGGTATGGCGCCCGGGGGATCCGGGGGGCCGCTATCCGCTGGAGGCCCCGGATGAGTGGTGGCGGGAAGCCTCGAGGGGCACCAGCTGACCAATCCCCCACATGACGCATGTGTGCCCGACAGTGGACGGAAGGCAAGGCGTCACGTGCGATCGAGTGAACCAACCGGCAGGAGTCCGATCAAACAGACATCTCACGAATAATCTGATCCGCCAACGCGGCGAAACTGCCCGCATCCATATCCACCGTGGCGTGTTCACGGAGTTCCTCCGCCACATCGACAAGCAGGTCAAGGTGCACCACGTTGTCCCGAGTGAGGTACAGGTCTACGTCGACTGCCTCGTCGCTCCCGTCCAGATAGTCATCCTCCAGCTGGAAGACCAGATCTGTCGTCCGCGCTTCTCCCTCCAGCTCAATGGGACGTGTGGGAGCCCCTGCAGACACCACAAGGGCGCCGTCAGGAAGCTCCGAGAGGAAGAACTCAACGTGGACAGACATGACTTGTTCGCCTGAGCGCAGCAGGACGAGTTGATAGTCGGACCCGACATCGACCCCCAGTGCGATCATATGGATGAAGGTGCCGTCATCCAGCATCCAGTTGGTCTCAAAGTCGAATATCTCAGTGGTCTGCATTGATCATCCCTCCGTGCCAGTAACCCACTTGCAGGCGTACGTGAAATGTGAGCCCGAGCCAAGACCCAGACTTCATTGGCTCCACGGCTGTGGCCCGTGGAACAGGGCGCGCTCGAACTCGTCAGGCCAAACCCGAGCGCTAAGCCGCTGGGTGACGTCCACCGCCCAGTCGCTCACCGGGCGCCTGTGGCAACCGGGTCGCCCGGATCACCAACGCCCATGGACACCTGGTCAGCAAACTCCGTAGCGGTGCGCCGCACCCGGAACAGTGCCAGCGCCCCGCCAATCTCGTGGCGAGCCGTGGTGGAGAACTCGTCGCGCCCGATCCCAGTCACCAACCACTCGACGGGTAGGCGGTGCTTGTGCCGATCCGCTTCGGCGTCGAACCAGTAGCTCCCCCGCACAGCCCCGATGTCAACGGTGCGGCTGGCCTTCACCGGGGAGATGACGTAGTCGCCGGGCTTCAGTTCGTGGGCGAACTTGGTGAGCATTGCCGTCCAGTTGGTGTAGGCACCCTCCTTCTCACCCGGATAGGCGATGCGGAGCTGGCTCTTCAGGGCTTCTCGGTCGCTGAACGTGTTGAGGTCCCCCAGCTCATCCCAGCCGAGGCTGACGAAGCCGCCCTGCTGCAAGGTCTGGCCGGACAGTTCATCATTGTGGATGCACCACCATCGGCTGGTGTCGCCGTCGCCCAGATATTCCTCGGTGGCTTGTGCGAGGGCCTCGGGGACTCCCTCCAGGAGCAGATCCCCAGCACTCACTGACGGCCAGGCCCGATACTCCGAGGCCCGGACAGCCTCCGCGTCGAGGCTGGGGAGCAAGGGGGCAATGCGGCCCAGGAAGCGTTCTTCGGCTCCTGCGGGAGCTGCCGCGAAGTGGAAGCCAATCGAAACTGGGCGCTCCGGCCGGCCGGCGTAGAAGGTGAACGGCCAGACCTCTCCCCCGACACCGGGGACGCCTAGTGCGACAGACGGCTCCTGGGCGGCGGTTCCCCGAACTCTGCCGCCCAAAGCCTCAACACCGGACGACATCTTGGTCACGACTGCGGCCAACTCGGGCGCTTCCTCGAGGTGATCCATCACGTCCTCGAGACTCCATGCGGCGCCCGCGACGCGGGCCGTGGTGGACCAGCCGAAGCCATCCGCGAGCTTGGACAGCTTGTCCAGGCTCGCATGGGTACGATGCCGTCCCCAGCTTTCCGCCAGCACCCAGGTATGGCCACTCTCATGAATCGGATGGTTCAGGAACCATTGCCCTGCTGCCTCGGGATTGATTCCGTGCTGTGCCACGAGCTGCTCAAAGAGCTCTTGGCCCTCGTGGATCCCCTCGACGCGGCGCAGCCTGCTGGAGTTGAGGGCCTCGCGGACGGTCTCCATGGGAAGCCCCGCCGCGTTGACACGGGTAATCATCTGGCGCAGTGCGATGCGTCGGGGCAAGCCCTCCTCGCAGAAACCCGGGCCGTGGATTTCGTAGGTGGCGCGGTGGACACTGGTCTTGCGCTTCACTTTGCTGGGGCTGGACAGCAAGCTCGTGGTGGAAGGGCCGCCCGCGGGCCGGCGCCACGTCCGGACGATGAGCTGCGCCAGTGCAGAACCACGCACCGCAATCCGCTCCTCTGTCCAGTCCTCGTGGCCGTATAGCTCGGCATTGAGCTTCAGGACGGCGTTGTTCAACAGGTATTCACGCTTCCCCTTTGCTCCCTCTGCAAGCCATGCGCTGTTGGACAACGCGGAGTTGTGGCCGGGAGTGACCAAGGTGAGGTTTCCGAGCGTCTGGACCATCAGATCGCGACGCTCCACGTCCAGCGGATCATCGCTGCCCAACGGCCAGTGGGTTGTCCACTTCTGGGGCATGACGTGCTCCACGGAAAGGTCTCGCGGACACGACACTTCCTCCGCCTTGGCATCACGTCGCAGCATCTCCTCCGCCGCCTCCAGGAGCATCCGGTTCACACTGCGCTTGGCCTGCTTGTAGAACGGAGCGGCCTGTAGGTGTTCGACGATGGAGACATCGTCCGGCCACAGGCGGGTGGGCGCGGTCTGCTCGACGAGGAATTCGCGGATCACACTGCCGGCTTGGGTAGCCTCGGCACCGCGCAGACGTTTGATCAAGTCGATCGTGATGTGGTTCAGGTCCTTGGAACCCAGACGAAGAATCGCCCGGCGAACCAGCCAGCTCTCCAGCGATTCCAGAGCAAGCTGTCGCTCATCCGCAGGGACGTCATGAGCGATCACCCACAGGACTGCGGGCATGACCGCATTGGCGTCGAGGACATCCAGGACGCGGTACCGGAAGGTCTCCTCCACAGTTCCGCGCGGCGCATCCATGAACTTTCGGTAGGCCATGGCGTCGGTGTGCAGTTCCTTCATCAGGTCTTCGACGTTGACGACGTCCTTGGAGATCCGGTCACGGAACTCCGCGAAGATCCGATCACTGGGCAACTCGCGGCCGAGTTTCATCACGAGCCAATGGGTCAGGAACAGGTCGATCCGGGGCCTGTTCAGCCGGCCCTGGCGGACCTTCTCGCGCCAGTACTCGTCACCATTGCCGTCACCGTCAAAGCCGGCCCAGTAGTGCTTGTGAAGTTGCGCCAAGTTGCGGTGTTCCTTCTGGGCGCGCTGGAAGAGGTGGTTCTTGATCAGGTCTGCCGCCAACAAGGGGGCGCCGAGGTAGTTGAGGGTCTCGAAGATGGCTTGGGCATTGTCGCCCTGCTCAAGGCTGATGCCGACGAGGACCAGCTGGGTGCGCAAGGTCCGCACGAGGGCCCCCAGCCGGGAGGCCGCGTTGGCCTCACCATCGGCCTGCGCCCATTCCGTGATGTTCTCAGTGAAGTAGTTGTGGGCCTTGACCAAGCGGGATTCCGCGTACTTGGCGGGAACGGGGCGAACATCCTCCATGGCCGCAGCAAAGGCATCCCGATCCCGGTTGGTGGGCCACACCTTGTAGCGGGTCTCGTCGTCCGGAGTCTTCCCTTGGGAGTCCTGGTTGAGGATGAGGACGCGCAGGTCTGCCGCGTCTGACGGGTTACCCAACTCGTCGACGACCCGCTCAGCGGCATCAAGCACGATCTGAAGCGTGGTGAGCCGCTGCTGGCCGTCGATGACGACGTGCTCCGTCTTCCCGAAAGTGGCTCGCGGCTCGGTGACGATGGCGCCGAGGAAGTGCGACGGTGCGTCGCCGTAATGTCCGGCGGCGAGGACCATCTCTGCCTGGTGCCGGATGTCCTGCCACAGCGGCGCCCACTCGCGCTCTTCGCCCCAGACGTAGGGGCGCTGGAACATGGGCATCAGGAAGCGTACGGACCCGTGGAAGAGGTCGATGAGCTTCACGTCTTGGGCGTGCATGTGGATCCTGTCCTTCAGAGATACTATGTAGACCATCATGCCGCTTGGCTCGGCAGACCGATGTGGGTCCAGTCGCGATCGCGACCAGCTTTCACCGACGTCGCCAAGTCAAGCGTCAGATCTCCTCATCCCAATCGATGTGGACGAGCGCGCCTACCGTCGGAGGAAGAATGCCCCGTGAGTTGGTGTGGGCTGAGTGGCCCGACGGTACTGACCTCGGGACGTCCCACGTGCACCCTGGGGAATACAGTCCACTCGCCTACGGACCTGATGGCCACTTACAAGCACATGCCACTCTGAGTCCCTTCGATCCTGACGGTGGCGAATCGGGCAACGAGATCGACGTGCTGGAATCAAATGGCTCCAATGCTCTGGGCGAATTGGTTGCCCTTGGCCTGACTGCGCTCGTTGCGTTCGGCGTCGGGGCGGCTGTGACGCACGCAATCGAGAAGAAGCAGGACCGCAGGAAGACTCTGGGTTGGGAGAAGAGTCAACGGGAAACCAAGGCTCTGCCGCCTCCACCGATGCCGATGGAGTATCGCCGCCATGCGCAAGCCTCAGGGGCCCAGCCGCCCATCGAGCGAGCTGAACAAGTTCGCCCATCGACCAATTTCCCGCCGGGGCTGACGACACCAGGAGCGAGAGCCACGCTGCTTCAAGCCCTACTCGCACGACTTCACTCGGAACAAGCCATTGAGCGCCTCGCAGCATTAGGCCAGCTGACGCCGGAACAATCCCAACAACTGGGTTCGACTGTGCACCAGCTCTCCAGCGAACAGACCCAGGCCATCATCACGCGACTTCTGGCGGAGGATCCGACGCTCGCCACGCCCGCGGTGATCGAGTCCTTGCACACCCACCGGCGGCAGCTGCCTGCCGCTGCGCGCCCAGATTCGCAATTCCCGGCCCTCCATTCTGCAGTTTCGAGTCAGCCTGAAAGCCCCTCTTTCGTGGCACGGCCCCCAGCCCCGTCGGCACCTCCGCCCCCGGGGTGGTATCCATACGGAGGCAGGGGCGTCTTGCGATGGTGGGATGGTGTGCAGTGGACACGGCACGAGCAATTGCCTGGTGTCTGGCGGACACGTTGATGGGGCTCCGCGACCGAAATCGCGGAGCCCCATCAAACCAGTGACTCAGGCAGCGGAGGGATTCTCCGCATCGGGCGCCGGAAGCGCCGGCTGACCGGCCTTCAGCTCGTCGAACTTCGCCTTCATCGTCGGGTTCTTCCGGGTGAGCTTCTTGATGCTCACGTCCTGGGCCTTGTCATTGGCCAACCGCAGGTTCCGGTCGGCTCCCAGGAGGGCCTCCTTGATCTTGCGCATGTGGTCGATGGACTTGTCGATCTCCTCGATGGCCGTGGCGAAGCGACGGGAGGCAAGGTCGTAGTTCTTGCCGAAGGCCGTCTTGAAGGCCTCGAGGTCCTGCTCGAAGGTGGTGATGTCGATGTTCTGCGCCTTCACCAGCTCCAGTTCCTTCTTGTACTGGGCCGTCCCACGGGCGGCATTGCGCAGCAGGGAGATGATGGCCAGGAAGAACTGCGGCCGCACGACGTACATCTTGGAGTACCCGGACACCTCGACGATGCCGCTGTTGAAGTGCTCGTTGTCCGCCTCCAGCAGGGAGACCAGCACGGCGTACTCGCAGTTCTTCTCGGTGCGGTCCTTGTCGAGCTTGGCGTAGAAGTCCTTGTTCTTGTGCTTCGTGGCCGTGGTGTCGCTCTCGTTCTTCATCTCGAACATGATGGAGACGAACTCGACGTCATCGTCGTCGAAGTCGCGGAAGATGAAGTCTCCCTTGCTGCCGCCCCTCGCGTCGTTGTCCTTCTCGAAGGACGCCCGTGGGAAGCCCATGGCGCGCACGTTCTCGAACGCGTTCTCGCAGTGCTGCTCCAGCGTCTCGCCGAGCATCTTGGTGGACAGCTTCGCCTTCAGGTCGCGGGCGATCTTGATCCGCTCGTCGAGGTCGCGGATCTGCCCCTCGTACTTCTCCTTGAGGTTCTGCTCGGCGACGGTGTGCTCGTGCTGGATCCGTTCCAGCTCGGTGCTGGTCTTGGCCAGCTTCACCTCGAGGTCCTTGACAGCCTCGGTGACAGCCAGCTCCTGCCGGGTCTCGCGGGCAGCCAGGTCTGCCGTGAGCCGCTGGATCTCGGCATCCTTGGCAGCCTCGGTCTCCTTCAGCTTCAGGGCGTACTCGCTCTCGGCCAGCTTCTTGGCGTCGGCCAGTTCCTTCTTGGCGGCGGCGAGCTGCTCGGCCACCTTGGCGCGCTGCTTGTCGGCGTCCGCCTGGGCTTTGGCGACGGCGAGTTCGACGTCAAGCTTCAGGCGCTCCTCCAGGGCGACGGAGAACTCGTGGTCGTGGACCTGCTTGACGATCTGGGCGTAGCTGGCGCCGTCGGGGCTGAATGCCGTGTGGCACTCGGGGCAGATGATGTCGGTCATGGCTCCTCCTCGGGAGTTTTGGGGGTGGGTTGAACTGCTGGTCCTGCCGGTGGTGACTACTGCTGGAAGAGCACGGACTCGTGCTCGAAGTCAGGGGTGACCTCCATCACGAGGTCCTTGGGGTTTGCGACGCCGAAGGCGACGGGGAACTTGGCCTCGCGGCCAGGTAGCAACTTGGTGGTGGGCTGGTCGGCGAGCTTCTGGGAGTCGAAGACCTGCTCGGCCTCCTGGTTGTCCGACTGCACCGTGATGTGCAGCAACGCCGGATCCCACGTCGCCTTGGTCTTGTTGACGACGCGGACCTCGAAGATGACGAAGCTCTTGAAGGTGTCGGTGCCGGCGGCCCATTCGCTGGGCTTGTAGACGGCGGGCTTGCCGACGGTGACGGCGAGTCCGTCCTGCCAGGTGTAGGCCTCCCCGAAGGCGGCCACGCCGGACGCCGCGGTGGACTCGGCCTCGTCCGGCTGCGCAGCCGTAGTCGCCTCGGCTGCCTCGGAGACATCGGCGGGTGCCGCTGCGCTGGCGCCCTGGTTGGTGCCGGCGGGCGCCGTGTCGGTGGAACTGGCCTGGACCCCGCTGCAGGCGGTGAGGGCCAGAGAGGCGACCGCGGCTGCGGTCAGGAGGTTGAGCTTCTTCATGTCTGCTCCCGGGTGGTGTCGGGGTGCCGTGACCGGGGTGCCGCGGCGATGACTCCACTGTGAACTCCAGAAGGGACTCGTTCTCGTTTCGACTCTGATAACCCCCCTTATCAGTGATTTCGAGTCGCACGATCGGGAATCGCCGTAATGTGAGGCACATCGAAAGGAGGAACCGAGATGACCGAGCAGACGCTCTCCCTGGGCCAGGTGGCCCGGCTGTGCCAGGTGCAGCGCCCCGTGGTCTCCGTGTGGCGCAAGCGCCCCGCGCTCGGGCTCTCCTTCCCCACTCCCCAGCCTTCGGGTCGCTTCGACGCGGATGAGGTACTCGACTGGTTGGAGGCCACCGGCCGGGGCAACAACCCGCAGCCGCGCCTGGACATTGCCCTGCAGACCGCGGTGCCGCGTGATGCGGACCGCGAAGAGCTCGAAGGACTGGCAGCCCTGGTGGCCGCCCGGGCCGTTATTTCCGACACCCTGACCACCATGGATGCGGAGGACCTTCTGGATTGCGTCGAAGAAGCGGACGCCGACGATGAATGGTGCTGGTCAGAGCTACAGGGCCTTGATGACATCGAGGCCCTGGCGGCGCGGGCCGATGCGCTCGTCGAGGCTGCCTGGACGCCGGCGGACGCCCATGACCGCCTCATCCAGGCCATGGATCGCCAGGACTCCCAACTGCCACGGCTGTCGCCGGCCCTCGTCGAACTCCTGTCGGCCACGGCCCGGGCCCTGCTGGCCGAGGACGGGGAGATCGTCGACGTGGACGGCTCGGTCACCGATGTGGTGGTGCACCTGCTGCGCGACGAGGACCTGCCCGAGCCCCGAGTCGTCCTGACCGGGACAAGTAGGGCGACGCGTCGGGCCCGTCAGCGGCTGGCCGCGCGGCGCGTCTTCCCACGCACACCCGACGATGACTCGTGGCAGCTGCGCACGGGGAGCGTCGTGCTGGCCGATCTGCCTGCTGACCCGCAGGCGGCGCTGGTTGCGCTGGAGACCTTCTCCCTGGAACTGGCTCCCGGAACCCGCGCACTGGTGGTTGGCCCAGCCCAGGTCCTGGTGGATGAGCTCGGTGACCTGACGCACCTTCGCGATGCCCTGCTGCGTGAGAACCTGGTGCGCGCCGTGGTGCGCCTTCCCCAGGGTCTGCTGGCTGACGGTGCTCGTGGCCATCTGGGGCTGTGGCTGATCGAGCGCGACGCTGATGCACATCCGCGCGTGGGGGACCTCAGCGGCAACCCGTTGACGCAGGTCCGCACCCAGCAGCTCCTGGATGACCTGGTGGCGGTCGCACAGACTGATCGCCGCCGAGCGGTGGAGTTGTTGCATCCCGTGTCTCTGCCCAACCTGTTGGCCCGCTCGACGTCACTGACCGCGCTGGACACGACCATTCCGTTGGCACTGCCTGGCCTTCCTGGTGACGACGCCGCCCGCATCCAGCAGCTCCTCGAGCAGCTGAGCACCCCGATGGCGAACCCGGCCGAAGGGCTGCGCGCCAGCGTCACCGACGGCATGGATCCTTCCGTGGTGATGCTGGGGGACCTGGCACGTCGTCGCAGCCTCAAGGTGGTGCCCGGAACCCGGCTGGACCTGGCCGCTGTCCCCGGCGGCTCGTCGCGAATGTGGACGGCGGAGTGCCTGCGGGACCACCGGCCGGTAGGGGCAGACATGTTCCAACTGACCCGCCAGGCACCGAATGCCAAGGTGACAGCACCGGGTGACGTCGTCTTCTGCTCGCAGGGCAAGCCAGCGGCGTGCGTTGATGACGTGGGCGGTGCCGTGGTGGCCTCCCCCGCACGGGTGATCCGGTTGGCGTCGACCGCCCCCATCTCACCGCGCACGATCGCGGCGGTGATCAACGATCTCCCTACCGGGAGCGCCTCATGGCGCACATGGCAGGTGCCGGTGGCCAAGGACAGGCGGGCCACCGACCAGACGCTGGAGGTGCTCGACCGGTTCGAGCAGCAGCTGCGGGACCGACAGAATGTGGTGGACGAGCTCCGCCGTGTGGTGATGCGATCCGTGCCGTGTGGCGCGGTGCTGGTCACCCCGACCGATGATGAGAAGGAGGCCCAGTGATGGCGCCGAGGAAGAAGCAGGACGCGCTGGTGCCCAGCACGGAGAAGGAGCTCAAGGACACGCTCTGGAAGGCCGCGGACAAGCTGCGCGGCTCCATGGATGCCTCCCAGTACAAGGATGTGGTGCTGGGTCTGGTCTTCCTGAAGTACGTCTCCGACGCCTTCACCGAGCGCGCCGAGACGCTGGCCACCGAGCTGGCGGAGCAGGGTTTCGACGCCGAGGCGATCGCGGAGATGAAGGAGGACCGCGACGAGTACACGGGCTCCAGCGTCTTCTGGGTCTCCGAGGATGCCCGTTGGCCCTACCTGGTGCAGATGGCGAAGGTGAATGACGGCACCACGATTGGCCAGCGCCTCAATGAGGCGATGGACCTGCTGATGACGGACAACCCGTCGCTGGCGGGCACCTTGCCGCGGGTCTTCAACCAGCCGCAGGTTGACCAGAAGCGTCTGGCGGAGCTGCTGGACCTGCTGAACCAGGTGCAGTTCAGCGGTCAGGGCGCGGCCCGCGCGAGGGACCTGCTGGGCGAGGTCTACGAGTACTTCCTGGCGAAGTTCGCTGCATCGGAGGGCCGACGAGGTGGCGAGTTCTACACGCCGGCCAGCGTGGTGCGGACCATCGTCGAGGTGCTGCAGCCCCGGGAGGGGCGGATCTACGACCCGTGTTGCGGGTCGGGTGGCATGTTCGTGCAGGCGGAGAAGTTCTTGGCCGCGCACGACGAGGACCCGACGAAGCTTGCGGTCTATGGTCAGGAGTTGAACGAGCGCACGTGGCGGATGGCGAAGATGAACTTGGCCATCCACGGGTTGAATGCGAATCTGGGACCCCGCTGGGGTGACACCTTCTCGCTCGATCTGCACCCGGGCACGCAGATGGACTATGTGATGGCGAACCCGCCGTTCAACATCAAGGACTGGAACCGCGTCGAGTCCGATTCCCGCTGGGCCTATGGCGTGCCGCCGGCGAAGAATGCGAACTACGGCTGGCTGCAGCACATCATCGCCAAGTTGAAGCCGACGGGCAGCGCCGGTGTGGTGATGGCCAATGGTTCGATGACCTCGAATTCCGGCGGCGAGGGCGAGATCCGCGCCCAACTGGTGGAGAACGACCTGGTGGCCTGCATGATCGCGCTGCCAGAGAAGCTCTTCCGTTCCACCGGCATTCCGGTGTGCATCTGGTTCTTCACCAAGGACAAGTCGGCCGGTCAGGGTGGTTCGGTGAACCGCCGCGGCGAGGTGTTGTTCATCGACGCCCGCAACCTGGGCCACATGGTGACCCGCGCCGAGAAGGCCTTCAGCGACGCCGACATCAAGAAGATCGCCGACACCTACCACCTGTGGCGCGGCATGGAGATCCTGGAGCTGGGCACCAAGGACGCCACGCTCCCTGAGCCTGAATCCACCCCGGTCCCTGAGCCTGTCGAAGGGACGACGCCCGAGCCTGTCGAGGCCACGGCAACGGTGGCCGAGCCTGTCGAAGCCACCTACGCCGACATCCCCGGCTTCTGCCGCTCGGTGACCCTCGCCGAGATCAAGGACGCCGGCTACTCCCTGACCCCGGGACGCTATGTCGGCATGGCCGAGGCGGCGGCCGACGCCGAGCCCTTGGATGAGAAGATCGCACGTCTGGCGAAGCAGCTGGAAGAGCAGTTCGCCGAGTCGGAACGGCTGCAGGCCGTCGTACGCGAGCAGTTGGGGAGGCTGTGATGGTCGATTGGACCCAAACCACCCTCAACGACGTTGCGTCATTCCAACGAGGCCATGACCTCCCCAGCCAGACCCGGCGCTCCGGAACCATCCCCATCATTGGTTCATTTGGTGTGACCGGATATCACGACACGGCTCTGTACCCGGGACCAGGCGTTGCCATCGGTCGTAGCGGCGCAGCCATCGGCACTGCAACGCTCGTGGAGAGTGCCTATTGGCCACTAAACACCTGCCTGTTTGTCAGAGACTTTCACGGCAATGACCCCCACTGGGTCTACTGGCGATTGAAGACGATCGATTTCACCGCCTACAACTCTGGAAGCGCGCAGCCCTCCCTGAACCGAAACTTCCTCGGAGACATCCCCGTTTCACTCCCACCTCTCCCCGAGCAGCAGGCGATCGCGGAGGTCTTGGGGGCCCTGGACGACAAGATCGCCGCCAACCGCGCCCTCGTCGCGACCATGGAACAGCTCATGACTGCAAAGATCGCCGCGCTGCCGATCACGGGCGCATTGGAGGACCTTTGCTCGCTTAGCAAACAGTCCGTCTCCCCCGAGTCCATGGCGCCGGAGGTTTGGCACTATTCATTGCCAGCGTTCGATGCAGGTGCCCTTCCCAGTCTTGAGAAGCGCGAAGACATCAAGAGCAACAAGTTCGTGGTTGCTCAGCCTTCGGTCCTGCTCTCGAAGTTGAACCCCCGCTTCCCCCGCGTCTGGAACCTACCGTCCCCCCAAAAGGATTCGGTGGCATCCACAGAATTCTTGGTGCTCGAACCGCGCGCTCTCGATAGTTCGGTTCTCTGGGCTCTCCTCTCAAGCCCACGTGTCTCGGGCTTTTTGGGCGAGCACGCTGCGGGAACATCAGGGAGCCACCAACGCGTCAAACCCGGCGAGGTGATGCAGCTGCCCATGCCAACTGTTGTGCCACATGATCTGGCCGAGGAACTCGCGGCGCTTGGCCTGCGAGGAGAAGCCGCTCGACACGAGGCGGCGACACTTGCCTCCCTGCAAGACACGCTCCTCCCGGCCCTGATGGACGGCACGCTGCGCGTCAAGGACGTCGAGAAGACCGTCAGCGAGGCGCTCTAGCAGCCCTTGCATCTGTATGCAAAACTTTCTACATCAGCTCTGGAGGGAGTCACCCATGGACGCCGCTGTCGAACTCGTGCTGAGCCGTGTCAGGCTCATCGCGCCCTTGATCGACGACGCCATGGGTGGCGCCATCCTGCAAGCCGAAGCCCGCGCCGTGGGCTTTGATCACGCCCGCTTCCCCCACACGCGCCCGCTGAACATCCGCCAGGACGTCCGGCTCGCGCTGGAAGAAGCCGAGCCACTCCCCGACGGCTGGCGCGTCGAGGGCGACCCTCGCAAGATGGGTCAGTTGCTCCTGGTGGACAGCACCACCGGCATGACCATCCGTTTCCTCAAGGCGCCCTACAGCCAGCCGGACCGGATCCCGCACGCCGGCTACAACCCGGCACGGCGCAAGGCGTGGAGCAATGAGCCCATCCAGACCACCCTGCCCAGCCTCGGCCGGGTCAGCAGCCTCACCGGTCGTGCCAACCTGCGCGGCGAGACCTTCCTGCTGATCTGGTCCTACAAGGACCCCCAGAACCGGGAGGACGGTTATGACCTGCGCATCGTCCACACCCGAGCCCCCGGCGCCTTCGGCAAGGCCACGCCCTGCGACCTGGACCTGGTCATCCCCCGCGGCGGACTGATCAACGAGGAGGACCTGAGCTTCGTCGGTTCGGACGAGGATGGCGACCTGTTCACCTTCGACCTCCCCAACGAGGGGGAGGAGGAGGGGCTGGCCGACCAGTGACCCACCCGGAACTCATCGGACAGCGCATCAAGGCACTGGCCGAACTCCTCGGCATGTCGCGGACACGCCTGGCCGAGAGCGTCGGAGCAACGCCCGCCCAGCTGTCCAAGATCGAGAGCGGAATGCAACGCTTCCCGCTCGAACTCGCTGTTGCCATGGGAGAGAAGTGCGGCGTCCCCGTCGACTTCTTCACCCAGAATGACCCCATCCACGAGGCCGCCGTACCGACCTTCCGCAGGAAGGCCCGCGCCTCCGCCCTGGACCAGAAGCGCAGTACACGGCTAGCCCGTGAAGCCGCCCGCGTCTTCACCCAGATCTCCAGCGAAACCGGCTACAAGCCCTTCGAATTCACCGACGCCGATGACCTGCTTGAAGATGTGGAACAGGTTGCACTCGAAGTGCGCAGGGCCGCAGGCATCGACGACGGAGCTCCGGTCCCCAATGTCACGCGTGCGCTGGAACGGCAGGGCATCGCCGTCATCAACGGGCTCGACCCTCATGGCGAGCAGACGCAGGACCTGTCCGGCATCAGCTTGCCCACTTGCCAGGACCGGCGGCCACTGGTTGCCCTCATCACCGAGATGCCCGGAGCTGTGGCACGCTTTACCCTCGCCCACGAGGCCGCGCACCACATCTGGGACCAGGACCTCCCCAGCCCGATCACCAGTACCAAGGACTATCGCGAACTGCGCGCCCACCGCTTCGCCGGGGCGCTCCTGCTCCCAAAGCAGGAGGTCATGGCGCGCATCTCAGAAGCAACCACCTTGCGCGGCTATTTGCCCGTCAAGGCCGACTACGGACTCAGTGTCGGCGCCATCGTCATGCGCGCCCGTGATGTTGGCGCCATCTCCCCCGACCGCGCCAGAAGCCTGCAGATCCAGCTCTCCTCACTGGGGTGGCGAGATCCCCACATCGAACCCGTCCCCGTCGCGGACGAACGCCCGCTTCTCCTGAAGCAGGCGCTCTCCCGCGCCACCGCCCTGGATGGCCCATCACTGGCCGCCTACACCGGCCTGCCACCCCAGCTGGTGCGCCACTGGGCGCGCCTCGACGAGCCAACCGATGAGGCGACCCCCGTCGCCAAGGTGATCAACCTGACCTCCCTTCATCGCAAGGGGGCCTGACCATGCACCGCCTCCCACCCATGCTCCACTGCTCCTGCAAGGATTGAGTTATGCAGATCACCCACGTCACAGCGCACAACTGGCGCAACTTCAAGAACCTCGATTTCGAGGTGGGCGATCGGCTGATCGTGATCGGCCCCAATGCATCAGGCAAGTCAAACCTCCTCGACCTGCTGCGGTTTTTGGGCGACATCTCCCGGTCCGGCGGCGGCTTGGCCTCCGCCCTCCGCACCCGCGGCGGACTGTCCAAGGCACGATGCCTTTTTGCGCGCAACAACGCCAAGGGGCACCTTGTCGTCGACGTCGGGCTGCATGAGGGCGATGACATCTGGCGCTACCGCCTCGCAGTAAAGGGGGAGGGCAAGGGGCTCAACCGCCCCATCGTCGCCGAGGAGGTCGTTACGAAGAATGGCGAGGTTTTGCTACAGCGCCCTGATGCCGACGACAAGCAGGACCCCGAGCGACTTACCCAGACTCATCTGGAACAAATCTCCGCGAACCAGCGATTTCGGTCAGTCGCCGAGTACTTCGCGAAGACCACCTACTTCCACTTGGTCCCGCAGGTCATCCGACACCCCGCCACTGGCTCCCTCAACGACGCGCAAGCCTTTGGCAGCTCAATGATCGCCGACATGAATGCCACCCAGCCCCGTTACCGCAAAGCGTGGTTCACGCGCATTCAGAAGGCCCTGCAGTCGGCGGTGCCTGGCTTTGAGAGCCTGGAACTTGAACTCGATTCAGCCGGTCAGCCACATCTCGTGGCCAGCTACCGCAACTGGCGCGAACACCCGGCCAAGCAGGATGAGACGGACTTCTCCGACGGCACTCTGCGACTCATCGGTCTACTGTGGACCATCGTCAGCGCCCCCTCCAACGGCGGGGTGCTGCTGCTCGAAGAACCCGAGCTGTCCCTGAACGCGGCTGTGGTACGCAAGCTGGCGCCCTTGTTGGCGATGGCCCAGCGCAGCTCATCCATGCAGGTCATCCTCAGCACCCACGCACCCGAACTGCTCGATGACGAAGGGTTGAACGCCGACGAGGTCCTCGTGCTCCGGGTGACGGAAGACGGCTCCATCGCCACCGCCCTCTCAGACATCGCCGAGGTCGCCGACGAAGTCGATGCTGACCTTCCCTTCTCGGAGATCACCTCGGCATTGGTAGCGCCTGAAGACCTCTCCGGACTCCTCACCGCCGTTCGGCGGTAACGCGCATGCGCGTCGTCGTAGAAGGGCCGTCCGACCTGCAGGCGGCGGTGAAGACATGCACGGCCGCCGGGCACGCGGTGACGTCCGCCCGCTCAGCAGGCGGCAAGTCCAAGCTCGATCCCAAGATCGCCAACTACGCCCAGGCTGCCCGCAACGAGCCGTGGGTCATCTTCCGAGACTCCGATCGTGAGTGCCCCGTCGCCCTGCGCAAGCGTCTCATGCAAGGAATCCCCTACAACCCGCTGTTCGCACTGCGCATCGCGCACACCATGACCGAAGCGTGGCTCATGGCCGATCGGATGGACTTCGCCAAGTACTTCCATGTCTCGAACGACCTTGTCCCCCTCGCACCCGATAGCGAGGACCACGCCAAGCACACCTTTCTCACCCTCTGTCTTAAAAGCCATAGCCGCGACATACGGGAAGAAGTGGCCCGCGACGAAGCACACGCCGGCCCACTCTTCGTCGAGCACCTGAACGAGTTCGCCCGGCTCCACTGGAATGTGGATCGGGCCGCCGAGAACAGCCCTTCCCTGCAACGAGCTCTAGTAACCCTGCGTTCCCTGCCGAAAGGACCCTCCTCATGATCCGGGAATCCGAGTGGGAACAGGACATGCTCGACTGGCTGGGCGAGCTTGACTGGGAACACGCCGTCGGCTCATCGCTCGAGTCCGAGCGCTCGTCACTGGCTGACCTGGTGCTGCAGGACACCTTCCTGCAGTCGCTGCGTCGGCTGAACCCGAGCGTCCCGGACACCTTCCTGGCGCAGGCACAGGCCGAGATGCTCACGCCCAAGAGCCAGGACGCGCTGGCCGAGAACAAGGCCTTCCACGCCCTGCTCGCCCACGGCTTCCACGGTTTGGGCTACGTCGACTCCTCCGGCACCGAGCAGACCCCCACCCTCCGCCTGATCAGCACCGACCCCAGCGAGAACACCTACCTGGCCGTGCAACAGGTGCGGATCATCCACGGGCAGCACAGCCGACGCTTCGACATCGTGCTCTACGTCAACGGCCTGCCGCTGGCCATCATCGAACTCAAGCAGGCCGGGGCGGTGGGAGCCACCATCGCGAAGGCCCACGCGCAGCTCGGCACCTACCTGCACGAGTTCGGGACGGCCTTCCGCACCGTCGTCACCACCGTCGTCAGTGACGGTCTCAGCGCCCAGTACGGCACCCCGTTCACGCCGCTCAACCACTACTCCCCGTGGAAGGTGGACGACTTCGGCTCCCCCGTCGAGACCGGCCCCAGCTCCACCGAGCTGGAGACCCTCACCTTCGGCCTGTTCGAGGCCGGCCGCTTCCTGGACATGGTGGTGCACTTCACCGCCTTCGACGAGGACTCGGGCACCATCACCAAGCGCATCGCCAAGCCCCACCAGTACTTCGCCGTCCGCAAGGCAGTCGAATCCACGCTCAAGGCCGTCGGATCCACCGGCAAGGCCGGCGTCGTGTGGCACACCCAGGGCTCCGGCAAGAGCATGGAGATGGAGCTCTACGCCAACCTGGTGATGAGCCACCCCCAGCTGCTCAACCCCACCATCGTCGTCATCACCGACCGCAACGAACTCGACGGGCAGCTCTTCGCCGGATTCCGACGCTCCACCCTGCTGCCGGAAACCCCCGTGCAGATCACCCGACGTTCAGAGCTGCGCGAACGCCTGCAGAACACGGCCTCCGGCGGCATCTACTTCACCACCCTGCAGAAGTTCGGCCGCTCCCTCCAGGAACGCGACGCCGGCCTCGACCACCCCACGCTCACCGACCGACGCAATGTCATCGTCATGGTCGACGAGGCCCACCGCTCCCACTACGACGACCTCGACGGCTACGCCCGGCACCTGAAGGACGCCCTGCCCAATGCCACACTGATCGCCTTCACCGGCACCCCCATCAGCAAGGCCGACCACGACACCCGCGAGGTCTTCGGCGACTACATCGACGTCTACGACCTCACCCGCGCCGTCGAGGACGGCGCCACCGTGCCGGTCTACTTCGAGCAGCGGCTGGTGCAGGTGGCCCTGGCGCCCGGGCTGAGCGCGGAAGACCTTGACCGGATTGCCGACGAGACCGTGCAGGGACTCGACGAGGCCGAGCGCAGCCGGATCGAGAAGTCCGTCCTGGTGATCAACGCCATCTACGGCGCCCCGGAACGGCTGCGCGCCCTGGCCGCCGACATCGTCGAGCACTGGGAGAAGCGCCGGGCCGCCATGGAGCCCGCCCTGCGCGACGGAGACTCGCAGGCCACACCGCACGGCAAGGCCATGATCGTTGGCGCCACCCGCGAGATCTGCGCCAACCTGTACCGGGAGATCGTGGCGCTGCGGCCTGATTGGCACAGTGACGACATTGACAAGGGCCGCATCAAGGTGGTCATTTCCGGCAATGCCATGGATGAGCCGCCCATCCGCGACCACGTGCGCCGCGACTCGCAGAACCAGGTGATCAAGAAGCGCCTCACCGACGTCGACGACGAGATCGAACTGGTCATCGTCAAGGACATGATGCTCACCGGCTTCGACGCGCCGCCGCTGCACACCCTGTACCTGGACCGGCCGCTCAAGGGCGCGCTGCTGATGCAGACCCTGGCGCGGGTGAACCGCACCTTCCGCGGCAAGGAGGACGGCCTGCTCGTCGGCTACGCCCCGCTGGCCGAAAACCTGCGCGAAGCCCTCGACGAGTACACCGACGCCGACAAGGCCAGCCGCCCCGTCGGCCGCGACGTCGACGAGGCAGCGGCTGTCACCCACGAGCTGATCGCGGCGCTGGAACGGTTGCTGGCTGGCTTCGACTGGCGACGAGTGCTCACCTCGGGGGCCAAGACCGCCCGACGCGACGCCGTCGCGGGGGCCGTGGAATACCTGCGCTCCCCCAGCACCCCCGGCAATTCCGTCGGCGACGGCGAGGAGACGCTGGGCGACCGCTATCGCAAACTCGCCAGTCAGCTCTCCCGGATGTGGGCGCTGGCGGCCGGCAGCCAGACCCTTGAAGCACAGCGCCCCGTCGTCGCCTTCCTGGAGGAGGTGCGGGTGTGGATGGCCAAGTACGACGCCAAGGAGCGCGAGGCCAATGGCCAGCCCGTGCCGGAGGAGATCCTGCGGCTGCTGCGCGGCGTGGTGGCCGAGGCGACGGTCACCAGTGGAATCACCGACATCTACGATGCTGCCGGCATTCCCAAGCCCAGCCTGCAGAACCTGACCCCGGCGGTGCTGCAGCAGTTCCAGCAGACCAAGCACCCCCACCTGGCGATCGAGGCGCTGCGCGACCTGTTGGTGGAGGAAGCCGAGAAGGCCACGCGCAACAACCTGGTGCGCAACCGCGCCTTCAGCGAACGCATCAACGAACTGATGCTGCGGTACACGAACCAGCAGCTCACCTCCGCCGAGGTCATCCGCGAGCTGGCCGAGCTGGCCAAGAAGATCAGCGCCGAGAATGCCCGCGGCGAGACCTTTACCCCGCCCTTGGACCACGCCGAGTTGGCCTTCTACGACGCCTTGGCCAATGACCCCGGTGCGCTGGAAACCATGGGCGATGAGGTTCTTGCCGCCATGGCGCGGGAGCTGCTCGCCATCCTCCGCAAGGACACCCGCACCGACTGGACCAAGCGCGAGGACGTGCAGGCGAAGCTCCGCGCCTCCGTGAAGCGCCTGCTGCGCTGGCACAAGTACCCGCCCAGCAAGCAGCCCGAGGCGATCAAGCTCGTGGTGGAGCAGATGGAGGTTCTGGCACCGGAGATGGTGGCGTAGGACTCACCGAATCAGGAACCTCACCGAGCCACATTTCTACACAAGACCCCCGAAGATCAGGAACACATGAACTGGAAAACAACCATTGATTCTCTCGCAATCCCTTCCGCAATCTTCTCTTGGGGCCTCTTTACCATATTTTGGCCAAGATTCTGGCAATGGCTCAGGAAACAGTTCTCTTGGGAGCCCCTCTTGGTTGACGCTTCCCGAAAGAGGCAGCAAGCCGCAGAAATTGAGAGTTTCTTGGCAAAGGAATTAAACCATCTTCGTGGACTCAGGGCTGAGCCTGACGGGCGCCTCCTGCTCCAAGCAGCGAGGCGCAATCTGGCACGCTCGCAAGCCGGGTACCGTCAAGCCCTCCGACGTGCCGCATGGTCAGAGTCACACCGAATCAAGAGCCGAATCGGCTCCCTTTCCATGCTTCTCTCGACAGCAATCGGCGTCTATTTTCTCTTGATAAGAGTCGTCTCACCACAAACCGCGAATGAACTGCGCTGGAAGTATGTCATTCTCGCTTGCATCACTGGGACAGCTCTGGGGGTTCTTCGTCAGCTGTTTGTTGCTGCCCAATGGAAGCATCAGGATGACCGCGGCGGATTCGGCGCACCCCCACAGAGCCTCCACGAGCTTCCCGGCAGCGAAAACCTTTCGGCTGCAGAGGTTGCGGCTACCGACGAGCTACATCTCCTCAGCGAGAAGTACCATCTCGAAGAACCAGAGATCTGGCCCCGGTCCAGAGGAACATCACAAGGGCAATCCATCGACTCACGGGTTCCAACGATTGCGATCAACCCCGATGAGTTGACGAGCAATGAGGCCGCCCGATTCATCGTCTCCCACCAACTGTACTATCTATTGAACCCCCCGCCGACTCGCTCGATACTATTTTCCACAGGAACCGTAGCAGCACTCATCCTCTCTCTGTCACTGGACGCCACGCTCGTAGTCGCACTTTTCGTACCAGAACATCCCATCCTGCGAGAATTGACAGCTCTTGCTGCGGCCGTGACAATCCTCCTACTGCTCATTGCCCGATCTCGCCATCGTGAACTGGTAAATCGAGTTCATTCCGCAGATGACTTTGCATGCGAAAACGGCCATCCATTGACGCACGACCTGGCACAAGAAATCGAGACAAGTCAGCGGCTGATCTTGCGTCAGAACTGGGTCGCCCGAGCATGGCGCATGCTGAACTACCCTCAGCCCAGCTGGGAATCCAGAGCAATTTCTCCCGAAAATACTGCTGCCGTCGACCACGAACGAGGGTCGACATGCCACGCCGACAAGGACAATCTATCGCTCTGGAAGTTGATCCCTGTCCTGATCGCCAGCTCCATTCTCGATCACATAGCGTTCGGAAGACGCTCGCGCCCCACTGATTAGATCGCCTCGTGGCCGATCCCAACCTCCCCGGGCAACCCCTGGACCATCAGGGCGGGTTCACCGTGGTCAGGACCGATAGCCCCACCGAGCCCGGAGGATCTCGATGGGCCATCCGTCTAACTATGTTCGAGTTGGCGAGAGTAGGAGCCTCTGTCCCGCCCACACCGAGATGCAGAGCGGTCTGGCGCCTGCTGCAGCTGTAACACTCAGCTGTCACATTGATGTTGCAGTAGGCCCGCGATGGCCATACGCACGACGTCCCGGTGGCTCGGCGTAGGGCTTTGGGCGAGGGCCCAAAGCAAGGCCCTCAACCTCAGCCGCTGGTCATCCCAGCACAGCAGAGGCCCGCCCACGCGTTCGTGGGCGTGCCTCTGCAGGCTGGACCAAGAGTCTCACTGACCCCACTTCTCCAGCAGATACTGCTCCGCCTCGGCACTCCAGATGTTGTCGTTGGCTTCACAGATGTCCGCCAATCCGGCAAAGCGCGGATCCTCAACGCTCTTGGCGCGGAAGTCCGTGATGGTGCGGGACGACGACCTGGCCGAGCAGCTCAAGACCCACCTGCAACTGGACGACGTCGAGGTGGTGGCCGGCGCCGAGGCCGACACCGAGAACCGGGAGGCGTTGGCGCGAGCGGCGGCCGCCTATCTGCGTCGAACCGTACTGCCTGGCGACACCTTCGGCTTCTCCTGGGGCCGGACGCTGGCCTCGATTGGTGGCTACATGGAGCTGTTGCCGGATTCCACCTTGGTGGCGCTGACCGGCAGCGTCGGCACCGACTTCGAGCAGTCCCCCGTCGACGTGATTCGCCGAGTGGCGGGACGCTCCCAGGTGCGCACCATGACGATCTTCGCGCCGATGTTCGTCGATTCCGCGAGCACAGCGGCAGGCCTCAGGAAGGATCCGGCCATCTCCTCGGTGCTCGCCAGCTATGCAGACCTGGATCTAGCGGTACTGTCCATCGGATCCTGGGATCCGCCGATCACCCAGCTGATGCAAAGTCTCTCCAGCGAGGACCGGCGCCAGCTCGACGAAGCCAAGGTTCGCGCGGAAGTGGTGGGCATCTTCATCCGCGACGACGGCCGCCCCTTCGACGCGCCCGTGGTGCAGCGCCGGATCTCGATCTCCGCGGAGCAGCTCATTCAAGTGCCCCAGGTGCTGGCCGTCGCTGGCGGCACGGAGAAGGTACTGGCCCTGGCCGCCGTGGCCCGGTCACGGCTGATCACGTCGCTGATCACCGACGAGCGCACCGCGCGGCAGCTGCTGGCTCAAGAGGCCGTCGCCGAGGGCCCCGGGAGATACCCAGCTGATCCACCGTTCCGCCGTGCGGTGTAGGTTTCCCCACGAGCGCGCTCGGGCACAGCGGCCCGAGAATGCCGCGACAACCTCAGGAGCGAGGACGGCAATGACTGCATCCGAAGCAACCATCCGCGACTACTTGGTAGATCACCTTGACCTGATCGAGCCGGGCCTCACCCTCATCTCACCGGAGTCATACCTGCCCAATCCTGACGGCGCCCGCGGCTTCATCGATATCCACTGCACCGATGGCAATGGGCGCCACGCGATCATCGAGATCAAGCGTGCCGACGGCCCGGCCCGCGAAGCAATCCAGGAACTCTACAAGTACGCCTCGCTGATCCGCAGGAACCGTCAGCTCCGCGAGCAGGAGTATCGGTTCATCCTGCTGAGCACCACTTGGCATGAACTCCTCACCCCGTATGCGGAACTCATGCGGCGGCCACCATTCGACATCACCGCCGGCAAGATCATCGCCACCGCCGCGGGGATCGTCACGTCCGTCGAGCCCGTCGAACTTCCCGATCCGCCAGCACCGAGACGGTTCAGCAACCGTCATTTCCTGTGGTTCTTCACCAGCGAGGAGGCCTGCGCGGAGGGGCTCGGCCAGATTGCCGATCACATGCAGCAGCAAGAGGTCAAGGACTTCATTCTTCTCCAGATCAAGCTCCGGGAGGCACGGTTCTCCGGGCAGTGGATCGTCTACTTCGCGCCCTTGCAGCGTTCGATGTCGGAGTACATGACGCTCCTGCAGCACCGCATGGATCCCGACGAATTCCTGGAATTCCTGGACCTGCTGGAGGAACTGCCGGAGCCCAGCGACCAGTTGGAGCAGTGCTCCGAATACAGCTGGGAGAACAGGACCCACTCGATCCCCGGGTTCCGGGCCACCGAACAGGCCATCTCCTACCCCGAACGCGGCGCCGAACTGACGTCCGAAGAGACAGCCAGCGCGGTCTCCGTGCGGAGGTTCGGCAGTCTCTCCACCAGCGAGCTCACTGACGAGAAGATCCTGCGGGAGATCTGTTCCGACGGCAGCCTGAACGCCGACGAGATGGTCGGCGTGGACCTGCGCTCGATCCCAGCCGTTGAGGCCCTGCGGGAGAGGATTGACGACCTGCTCTTCCACAACGACGCCTGGCGCCACGCCGTCCAGGACCTCCTGACGTGGGCGGTCAACACCCACCAGGCCATGGCCTCGGTCCACATCTACAACCCGGATGACATCCTGTTCAGCCTCGCATGCCTCGTCGGCGGAAATCCCCGGTACCTGCCCACCGTCCGCGTCAAGATCCACGACTCCGACGGCGCCCAGCAAACCTTCTTGGGGACAGTCTCGTGGAACCATCTGCGCAGACCAGCGCTTCAGCAAGTCTTGTCAGAGCACTTCGAGGGCAGCTGGATGAACTACCAGTTGCGCCAGTCCTTCCACGAGCTCGCCGGCATCAATGATGAGATCTCCACCTCGCTGGGGATGGAGTACAAGCTCTACCTGGCCACTGAGGAGCCCAACGCTCCACTAAGGCCCGTCACGGTGCGGGGACGTTCGCTGTCATTCGGCACTCCACCCGACGCGTCTCTACGGGCCTTCCTTGACGAGAACCAGCAGTTCCTGACCGACCTGTTCGGCCAGTTCAAGCGCAACACGCATCCCTTCCCACCGCCCCTGGTTTGAACAGGCCCGAATCTCACCACTTCCCCACCGGGCCACTGAGTCCACAGCCCGGTTGCTCGCCCCTCAGCGCGTCGACCAGGTGACCACGTCGCCAAAGTCCGACGGCTGGTAACGAAGCGCTTGGAACTGCAGGTCCGGATTCTCGTGCCGGACCGCAATCCAGCCCTCGGCGCAGCTGCCGAGCTTGATTGTGCCCTGCGGGTAGGGCGGCTCCCAGCCCTTGTCGGCGGGGAATTCGCTGATCTTGGCCCATACGGAGTGCGTGCCGCCCTCGCCGTCGATCACCTGCACGGACCACGGGTCCGTGCTCACCCGGGTGGTGCCGTCGGCATTCTGCTGGGGATGCGCCTTGGTGTAGCAGGTGCGCACCTTCCAGCCGACGCTGATGCCGTCCTTGCCGAACTCGTGGCGCAGCAGGGTCACGTCGAAGTGCGCCAGCCTGGCGGTCTGCCCCATCCCCAGGGACTGCTTCTGCGGACCCTTGGCCAGCGAGGTCGCTGACGGAGTCGACGTCGCACTGGCTGGCGCGGAACTGGCCGGGCTGGAGGCCACCGGCATCGACGAGGAACTGGCCTGCGGCGTCGTGTGGGGCTGGCTACTGGACGAGGCGCTGGGGCTGGCCGGCACCGACGGGTCGGCGCTCGACGACGGGCTGGGAGCAGGCACGTCCGGGCCACCGGAGGACGGCTGGCAACCAGCAACCGCCAGCACCACACAGGAGACCACGGGAATCACATCTCGCGCACTGTGAGTCATGCGCCCAGCTTGGCAGCCGCAGGGATCACGAGGGCTGGTCAGCCGACAGTTCGGCTGGCCGCGAACTCCTCCGCCGTGGCATACGACGCCTGCGTCCCCCGCCTGGTCACCGAGTCGGCCGCGTAGGCATTGGCCAGCCGCAGCGCCGTCTGCACGTCCTGGCCGGAGACCAGCGCATGGCTGAAGCAGCCGATGAACGCATCCCCGGCACCGGTGCTGTCCACGGCCTGCACCGGCGTCGCCTCGATCAGCTCGGTGCGCCCGTCGGCGGCCCAGAGCACCCCGCGCTCGCCCAGCGTGACAATCACATTGCGCATCCCCGTGGCCACCAGCTCCTCGACCGCCGCCTCCACCTGCTGCACGCTCTCGACTGGCCGGCCGGTGAGCAGCGCCAGCTCGGACTCGTTGGGGACGAAGTAGTCAACCGTCGCGATCCGAGCAAGGTCCAGCTCCGGGGTGGCCGGCGCGGGGTTCAGCAGCACGGGGATTCCATGCTCCCGGCCCAGGTCAATCGCGTGGTAGACGGTCTCCAGCGGCACTTCCAGCTGCAGCACGATCAGCCGGCATCCGCTGATCTGTTCCCACGCGGCATCGATGTCGGCCGGGCTGAGCAGGTCATTTGCCCCCTTCACGATCACGATGGAGTTGCGGGCCTGCTCGTCGACGAAGATCGGCGCCACCCCGGATGAGGCCCGGGTGGGGAGCACGAAGCGGGTGTCGATCCCGTTCTGCTCGAAATTCCTGACCTGCATCTCGGCGAAGCTGTCGTCGCCCACCCGGGTCAGCATCAGCACCGACGAGCCCAGCCGGCTGGCCGCGATGGCCTGGTTGGCGCCCTTGCCGCCGCAGCCCAGCTGGAAGTCGCTGCCCGCCAGCGTCTCGCCCAGCTGGGGCATCCGGGTGATGTAGGTGATCAGATCCACCATGTTTGATCCGATGACTGCGATGTCCATGGCCCAAGCCTGCCACCTCCCGGACGCTCGGGCTGTGGGAGCAGGAACTCAGGGCTTCAGCAGCGCTCGACCCTTCACCTGCTCGACGGGGAATCGATCCTCCGCGGCCGTGAGCTTGTGATGCGCCGCCTCCATCAGGTCGATCCCGAGGGAATCGGCCAGGGCGAGCAGGTAGATCAGCACGTCGGACATCTGCTCCCCGGCGCGTTGCTGCCGTTCGCCGTGGCTGCAGGTGGCCTTCGCCTCGTCGGCCGGGGTCCACTGAAAGAGCTCGGCCAGCTCCCCCACCTCACCCACCAGCGCGAGAAGCAGCGACTTCGGGTCATGGAACTGACCCCAGTCCCGCTCGGCAATGAAGGTGCGGTAGCGCTCGCGCAGCGCGTCGAAGTCCTCGGCCATGAGCTCAGCCTGCCACGGCCCGGCCCGCTGATCCGCGTCAAGGACTGGCACGGGCGTCCAATTCTGGAAATCGACCTCCAGAATCCAGCCGCCCGTCCGCGCCCCGCAGAGCCAGACGGTTCCCGGAAGAACTTGAGGTCGATTTCCAGAATTGGACACGTGACCTGGCTTCTTGGGGCTTGCGGGGAGGGGCTACTGGCCCGTCATCGTCGGGCGGCGCTTCTCGATGAAGGCCCGCACCGCCTCGGCCACGTCGGCGGACTCGGAGCACACCCGCAGGGATTCGGCCTCCATCCGGAGCACCTCGCCATAGGCCATCCCCGCGTAACGCCCGAAATTTCGTCGCATGCCGCGGTAGGACAGGGTCGGGCCGGCCGCGAGCCAGGTGGCCAGCGCCAACGCCTCCCGATCCAGATCGGCGTCGGGAAGCACCATGTCCACCAGCCCGGATTCCTTCGCCTGCAGGGCATCCATCGGCTCGTTCAGCAGGCAGAAGCGTTTGGCCGCCTGCACTCCCATCCGGGCGGAGAAGGAAACTGTCGAACCCGCCGCATTGGAGATCCCGAGCCCCGGGAAGGAGGCCCGGAAACGCGCCCCCTCGCCGGCCACCAGGATGTCGGCGAGCGCCGCCATCCCCAGGGCTCCGCCGACGCACCAGCCCTGCACCTGCGCCACGACGGGAACCGGCAGCGCCTCCACCCGCTCCAGCATGGGATTGAAGCCCTCGAACAGGGCCATGATCGCGGCGGGGAGGTCATCCAGGCATGCGTGGAAGGCGCGCATGTTGCCGCCATAGGAGAAGTGCTCACCCTCGGCACGGATCAGCACGGCCCGCACCGTCTCGTCGGGCTCCACCACGTCCAGCACCCGGTGCAAGGAGCCCACGAAGTCCACGTCGATCTGGTTTCCACTCTGCGGCGCACACAGCACGATCTGCGCGATGCCGTCGGAAATCTCTGCCCTCACCTGTTCCGCCATGGCCCCCATCCTGCCGGGGTGGCGAGCCAGATTCGGTTGTGTGGCTGAAGATTGACTGCCAACCGGCATGCCGGACGGCTGACCAGCGCCGGACCGGACCCGCCGTCGGCAAAAAATGTCGGCGGCTTGTGACAGCCTCGGGATAGCCGTGGAGGAGACGACAATGACCAAAGTGATGGCGGCCCTGGCCGTGGGCGGGGCACTGCTGCTGGCCGCGTGCGGGGCGACAGCAGATCCGGATCCCGCCGAGAGCCCGGTGGCCGCGACGTCGGCCTCGCCTGCGTCCGCTCCCTCCACCGCGCAGGCCAGCACAGCCGCCGCCAGCCCGAGCGCATCACCCAGCCCCACCACGCCGCGTCCGTTTGCCCTGACCGCCAATGTCAAGGACGAGGCCAGCGAGGTGCCCGTCGACACATTGCTCACCGTCACCCCCACCTCCGGTCGGGTGGACCAGGTCACCGTCGAGTCCACCGCATCAGGCAGGAATGCGGTGCAGATCACCGGCACGGTGAACGGCCAGGGGGTTTGGACCGCCAGCTCCCGGCTGGACCCCGACGCGCGCTACACCGTGACTGCCCGGGGCACCTCCGACGCCGGAAAGGCCGCCACGCGGACGGTGAGCTTCCGGACCGCCTCGGTGGTCCGGTCCCAGGAGGTCTTCCCCACCCTGGAGCCCGTCATCAACGGCCCCTATGGGGTGGCGCAGCCGGTCGTGATCCACTTCGACGCGCCGGTGAAGAACAAGGCCGAGTTCGAGCGGAACATGCACGTCACCTCCGTCCCCGCGCAGGAGGGCTCCTGGGGGTGGTTCGACGACAAGACCGTGCACTGGCGCCCCCGCGTCCACTGGAAGCCCGGCACCAAGGTCACGCTCAACGCCAACCTGAACGGCGTCAATGCCGGCGACGGCCGCTACGGCCAGCTCAACCGGACCCTCAAGCTGCAGATCGGCAAGGACCAGGCCGGTCAGGTGGACATCGCCAAGCACACCATCACCTGGAAGCGCGACGGAAAAGTGGTGGGCACCTGGCCGATGACCGCCGGCAAGCCCGGGTTCACCACCCGCTCCGGGACCAAGGTGGTGATGGAGAAGGCCGAGAACATCACCATGAACTCGGAGACGACGGGGATCGCCCGGGACTCGGCCGAGGGCTATGACCTGAAGGTCGCCTTCGCGCTGCGAGTCACCAAGTCGGGCGAGTTCATCCACTCCGCGCCGTGGAATGCCGGCAACTTCGGGGTGCGCAATGCGTCGCATGGTTGCGTGGGCATGGACGAGGAACAGATGTACTCGCTCTACACCACCGCCCAGATCGGGGATCCGGTGGTCTTCACCGGCTCGGAGCGCACGCTAGAGGCCGGCAACGGGTGGACCGAATGGGATCTCACCTGGGAGCAGTGGAAGGCCCGGTCAGCACTGAAGTAGGAGTCAGAGGCTGGCCAGGAAGGCGTCGACCAGCCGGAAGTAGGCCTGGGGGCCATCGCGTCGCACACAGTGCCCCACCCCGTCCAGGCGCTGCACCCGGACCAGCGGATTGGTCACGACACCATCGGCCGGCACCAGCTCGCTGTCGCGCGGGGCCAGCACCAGCGCGGGCACGGTGAGCTGGTTGAGCACGGCATCCTGGTCCATCGGCCCGAAGTCCAGGTTGGCCATCATGTCAAGGTCCATCTGCTCCTTGGAATCGGCCCAGGCCTGGGTCTCCGTGGCGGACCAGCCGGCGGCCAGCTGCCTGGCCACCTCCTGCTCGCGCCGGGCGGCGAAGCCGCGCACGCCCACCACCCACAACTGGGTCTCGCGACGCCGCTCGGGGGTGGTGTCGGCCAGCGCCGGATCCTCCAGCACCAGGGCCTTCACCAGCTCGGGGCGCTCCAGGGCGGCCAGCACCGCGGTGCGCCCACCCAGCGAATGCCCCACCACGACGGGCGGCTCCGGCAACCCGTCGAGGACCGTGACCAGGTCATCGGTCAGGGTCTGCATCATCTGGCCATAGCGCGCCGCCGGGAAGCGGGGTGATTCCCCGTGCCCACGCAGGCTGACCGACAGCAGGTGCCAGTCCCGCTCCCAGTGCGTGACGGCGTCGGGCCAGGTGGTGCCGGCGTCGGTGACCCCGTGGACCAGCACCAGGGTGGGCCTGCTGGGGTTTCCGTACTGGTGCACGCGGATCGGATCGCTCATGTCTCGACCTTAACCAGCACCGTGGGTGAGGTTCCGCACGAACGGACAAAGGTTGCCGCGTCGGGCATGCCATTGTCGGGGTGAACAACCCGCTACGCACCACTCAAAGGAGACACCATGCCTGTCGTCGATGCCCGGCCGGACCTGGCAGCCCGCACCCTGACCATCACCGCCGAGTTCGCGGCGCCCGTCGAGCGCATCTGGCAGGTCTACGCCGACCCACGCCAGTTGGAGCAGATCTGGGGGCCCCAGGACATGCCGGCCACCTTCCCCGCCCACGACCTGACGCCCGGCGGCCGGATGAACTACTTCATGACCGGCCCCGACGGCCAGAAGTACTGTGGCTACTGGGACATCCTGGAGGTGGAGCAACCCACGCGGATCCGGCTGCTGGACGGCTTTGCCGACGAGGACTTCCGGCCCGATCCGGAGCTGCCGGCCAGCGAGAATGAGTTCCGGTTCGAACCCATCGAGGGCGGCACCCGCGCCACCTACACCAGCACTTTCCCCAGTGCCGAGGGCCTGCAGCAGGTGCTGGACATGGGCGTGATCCAGGGAGCAACCTCGGCCATCAACCAGATCGACGGGTTGCTCACGCGGCCCTGAGCAGGCGGCCGGCGGCCAGCAGCAGCGCCAGGGCGACGGCGGCCAGCACGGCGCACACGACGAAGACGCTGGCCACCCCGAACGTGCCCGTCGCGCCCAAGGAAATCAGCATCCCACTGAGCACCGAACCCACCCGACGGGTGTTCATGAACAACCCCGACGCCATTCCGGGCGCGGGAATGACCTCTTGCATCCAGGCCAAGCCGATGGCCTCGGTGAGGGCGATGAAGAGGGCATTGGGCAGCTGCAGCAACAGGAGCACCGCCGGGGAACCGGTCAGGATCAGGCCCAGGTAGTAGACCAGCGCCAGGGCTCCGCCCGCCACCACCATAGAGAACTTGGAGTGCCGCAGGCTGAGCCGCCCGAAGAAGACCATCGCCGGGATCTCCAGCGTGGCACACAGGCCCAGGCTGATCCCGGCCCAGATCGGGGCGGCGGCCAGGTCTTGCGTGACGAAGAGCGTGAGCACGGAGACGGCGACGGCATTGGTGGCGCCGGTGAGCACGAAGGCGGCCAGGGCGAGGGCCACCGGCAGTCTGGGCGGTGCCGCCCGGGTGGGCTCCGACCTGCCGTCCTGGCCGGGGCCACGATTCTTGCGGGCGTGGATCAGGAAGCCTGTCATGCCCAGGTTGGCCAGGGCCACCAGCGCGATCGCCACCAGCAGGGCGCGACTGCCGAAGGCCCCGATCACCAGCGTGGCCACGGGCGGGCCGATCATCCAGGCGAAGGAGAACACGGCGCGAATGCTGGTGACCTCGTGCACCCGGGCGCCGGAGTGCTTCAGCTCCGCAAACAGCATGGCGCCGCCCACGCCCGCGGGGGCTCCCAGGATCAGCAACGCGACCAAGGCCAGCGGCAGGGAGGTGGCAAACCACAGGGCCACGGCCAGGGCGATGGTGCACACGCCCGCACCAAGCATGGGCAGCAGGTAGTCCCGACGCCGGTCGGCCCAGTGGGGAACCACGAGCTGGGTCACGAAAGCGGCACCTTGGTAGGCCGAGATCACCCACCCGACATCCCGCATCGACGCGCCGTAGAGGTTCACCAGCAGCAGCGCCAGCGCCGGGGCAAGAAAGGCGAACTGCAGGCCCCACAGCATGGCGGAGCCGGCGAGAGCGGGGTAGCGCCTCATGTTGGGCTGGCCCGGTGAAGGGGCCGGTGCGAGCGACGGGAGTCCATACCCCCAGCTTGCCACATGGTCAGTTCTGAAAAATGACCTCACGATTCGGTCCCGTGGGCTTCCCGGAGCGGGGCATCCTCAGCCGGCCCGAATCTGGTGGTCAATTCCCAGAAGTGGACACTCGATCCAGTTCCGGGGGCGCTCTGGCCGGCTGCAAGACTGGCGGCCATGGAGCAGATCGAGACCTTCACTCGGGCCGCCGGGTCGGCAGAGGCCAATGAGGACACGATTGCGGTGGGCCCCGGGGTCGGTGTGGTGGTGGACGGCGCCGGACTGCCCAAGGACCAGCGCGCCGGGTGCCAACACAGTGTCCAGTGGTATTCCCGGGAGCTGGCCAGCAGGATGCGGGGCCTGCTCGCCAACCGTGAGGTGGAAATGACCGCTGCCCTGGCGACGGCGCTGCGGCAGGTTGCCGACCGGCATGAGGAGTGCGACCTGGCAGCGGGCTCCCCCAGCGCCACCGTGGCCGCCTTCCGGATCACCGGCGATCGGCTGGAATACCTGGTGCTGTGTGATGCCTCCATCATTCTGCGGTTGGCCGACGGCCGAACCCTGGAGGTGACCGATGACCGGCTCGGGACCCTGGTGGGGCCAGCGGAGGGCGGCCTGACCAGCCCGGACGAGATTCGAGCCGCCCGGGCTGCGGTGATGGGCCGGGCCCGCAACCGGCCGGGCGGTTTCTGGTGTTGCCAGCACGATCCCGAGGCCGCCCGGCAGGCCCTCACCGGATCCCACCCGTTGGCCGAGCTGAGTGGGGTGATCGCGGCCAGCGATGGCGCCACCCGGGGGCACCAGAGCCTCGGCGTGCTTGACCTGGCGGGGCTGGCCAGCCTGGTGCTGGAGGGCTCAGCCGGCGAGGTCCACCGGCTGACCCGTGAGGCTGAGCGGGCCGCGGCCGCGAAGCTGCGCAGCCGGGCCATCAAGCAACACGACGACTTCAGCCTGGCTTGGCTACGCCTCTGACCCATCCACGAGGACGCCGCCACAGCACACCGACACAACGAGCGGCCGGAGCGTGCTCGTCGACCACACAAGAAGCCACGCGGCAGGCACCGGCGCCCCGCCCGGGGCGGGACCAGCCGGCCTCCGCTGGCGCTCGGGTTTCATCATCCCGCGACGGATACATCCGACGCGGGAAGAACAATCCCGAGCGGCCACCCGGCCAGGGGACTCCAGTGACGGGAGCTCGCAGGTCAGACCAGGGCCAGCACGCCGCGGACCAGGGCGCTCAGGCCGCCCAGCCCGGCCAGGGTGATCGCCACGGTGCGGGCCTGGGCCGAGCTGACCCGGCGGGCCGCCCATCCCCCGGCCTGAATTCCCAGGACCACGGTGACCACCACCACCGGCAGTAGCCACCACGGCGGCAGGGCGGTGTCGGCCGCCGCCATCAGGGACTTCACCAGCACGGAGAAGAAACCCATGGCGGCAAAGACCGGTTGCATGGAGGCGGCGAAGGCCTTCTGCTCCCAGCGCACCAGCCGCGAATGCACCACCATCACCGGCGCCGACACCCCCGCCGTGGTGTTGAAGATCCCACCCAGGAATCCCGCCAGCGGCGTGATCCATGGCGCGCGTACCCGCGGCATGCGGACCAGGGCGCTGGCCAGCACGGTCACCAGGATCGCCAGCATCACCACACCGCCGACAATCACCTGCAGCCACGCGGCGGGGGTGGCCCGCACCACGAATCCGCCCACCACCGCTCCGGGCACCGCGAAGCCGCAGATCAGCAGGGCGCGGCGCCATTCCACGTCGCGCCACAGTGCCACCAGCATCATCAGCGCGGAGACGGTGGTGGTGGCATTGGCCACCAGCACGCCCGTGCCAGCGCCCAGCACCACGGCCAGGATCGGCGCCAGCACCAGCCCCATGCCCGTGCCCGACAGGCGCTGCAGCACGGCACCGACGAAGACGGCCACCAGCACCAGGGCCAGGACGGGAGCGGAGAACACCATGCCCCGATCCTTGCACCAGCAGCCGCCCCACGTCGGGCCGGAACATAGGCTGAACCCATGGCCGCAGACTTCCAGGGGATCCCGCAGGGCGCCGTCGACTTCTACCGGGAGCTGGAGGTGAACAACACCCGCGAGTGGTGGCAGGCCAACAGGACCCGCTACCAGGAACTGGTCAAGGAACCCTTCGTCGCGCTGGGCGAGGCGGTGGCCCCGGCCTTCGGGGAGCCCAAGGTCTACCGTCCCAACCGCGACGTGCGGTTCAGCCATGACAAGTCGCCCTACAAGAGACATCAGGGGCTGTACGTGCGCAGCATGACCCACGCTGGCTGGTACCTGCAGTGCGACGCGACGGGTTACCTCATCGCCGGCGGCAGCTACTTCATGGCCGGGGACCAGCTGGCGCGCTATCGCTCGGCTGTCGCCAATGACGCCACCGGGGTGCAGCTGGAGGAGATCCTGCGGGAACTGACCGACGCCGGCTATGAGGTGCGCGGGGAGAAGTTGGCCACCCGGCCGCGGGGCGTCGCGGCGGATGCGCCTCGGCTGGAATTGCTGCGGCACAAGACGATCGCGGCCCAGCTGAACCTGGGCGAGCCGGAGTGGATGCACACCCCGGAGGCCGCCGACTATGTCAACGACGGGTGGGATGAGCTGCGGCCCCTCCTGGGGTGGCTGGGCGAGTTCGTCGGGGACTCGGAGGCTTCCCGGGCCTGATCCGCCCAGTTCGGGTTGGGAATATTCCGGCCACCGGGGCGCTTTCACCTATGTGGTCAGACCATCAGTGGTCTCCTCGTCGCCCCCCAGCGTGGCGCCACCACACCAATCCCAACGACGAGCAGGGCCGGCCCCGCCGTGCCCCGAGGAGTTTCGCATGACCATTGACCGTTCCCCCCGTGAGTCCTACTTCTTCGCCACCCGCACCACCGTGATCCGCGACGAACAGGACTGGGCCGGCACCACCCGCAACCAGACAGCAGTCGACCACCGGGACATGGTGGGCCTCACCCGCGCCGTCCCCACGGTGGAGAGGCCACGAACCTGGGCGCGCCAGGCCCGCCCCGACGAGGCCTGATCAGGAGCCGCGACGCATCCCGACGGCCGCCAGCCCGGCCAACAGTCCCGAGCCCAGCACCGGCCACATCCCGTGCGCCGGACTGCTGACCAGCTGGCCCGCCGCTGCGGCGCCACCACTGACCCCCAAGGTGAGGCAGGTGGCCAGCATCGTCATCATGGTGGCCACTCGGTCCCGCGGTGCAATGCGCTCCATCCAGCCGAAGGAACTGACCAGACTCACCCCGGCGCCGACCCCCAGCAGCACGGCCACCACCGACGCCAGCCAGGCCCCGGGCAGCAGCATCATCAGGCCGGCACCGGACACCATGGCCAGAGCACCGGACAGGACGCGTAGCCAGACCGGGAATCGCGGGGAGAGGTGCCCGATGAGCAGGCTCGCCACGCCGCTGCCCACGCCGACGCAGCCATAGACCAGACCGGTCACGCCCGGCATCGACCGGGCTGCGAACAGGGCGGTCAGGGTGGTCTGCGTCGCGCCGAAGAGGATGCCGACGCCCAGACAGGCCAGCATCGGCCAGAGCACCGCCAGACCGGCCCGGCTGTGGCCCGAGGCGCCGGGGGCGGCACCCGTCGAGGTGCGCCAGCGGGAACGCGCGGAGAACAGGTGGGCGACGAAGACGCCCTGCAGCACCAGCGTCATCGCCATCATGGCCAAGGCGGCCGGGGAGGCACCGAGCCAGCTCACCAGCACGCTGGCCAGCACCGGCCCGATCACGAACCCGATCTCATCCACCGCGCCCTCATAGCCCAGCGCCTTGGACACCAGCCGCGGTTGGCCCAGCCGGGCGGCCAAATGGGACCAGTGGCTCCGGGCAATCGGACCGATCTGTGGATTGGCGGCTCCCACCACCGCCGCGGCGGCCAGCAACTGGGCCGAGACCGCATGCTGGATCAACCCGGTCAGGAACCAGACCTGGCCCAGCAACGAGACCATGGTCGCGCCGGCCACCACCCGCAGCGGACCGAACCGATCCACCAGCCGCCCCACCACCGGGGCCCCGACGGCGCTGCCGAGCCCCACCGCGGCCACCGCCAACCCACCGACCCCCAACCCGCGCCCATCCTGGTTGAGCACCATCAGGTAGCCCAGTTGGACCATCGACGACGGCAGCCGGGAGATGAAGGCGGTCAGCAGGAAGGCCCAGCCGCCGGCGGTGACCAGGTTGGGGGCATCGCTCGGCCGTGGCGGGGGCGCGGCGGGACTGCCGTCGCGCGGCGGTTCAAGGGGTGTCATCGCGTCTCCAGGGTTGCGTCCAGCGGACGCGCCCCGGCCGCTCGCGTCTGTCGATCCCCCTCAGCCCCCACGATACGTCGTGGCGCCGACGCCCGCCCAATCAATGGGCGTCGACGCCGCTGACCAGCTTCAGCCCGATCACGCAGCCAACGATTCCGCCCACCAGAAGCAGTTTCACCACACTGACGGGCTCATTGCCGGTGAGCATCGCCCACGCGACGGTGGCCGTCGCCCCGATCCCCACCCACACGGCATAGGCGGTGCCGACGGGAATCTCCCGCATGCCGAAGGCCAGACCGGCCATGGAAATGGCCATGGCCGCCAGGAAGACCACGATGGGCACGGGGCGACTGAGGCCGGAGATCCGGTCCAGGGCGGTGGCCCAGACGGCCTCGAACAGGCCGGAGAGCACCAGGATGATCCAATGCATGCCGCCATGCTCGCACGTCGAGCGGCCTGGGGCTCATCGCGGCTGGTCGAGGCGCTGGCGCCAGTGGGTCTCTGGAATGGTGACCTTGGGTTCACGGCGGCCCCGGGAGACCCAGTCCCGCACCGGCGAGGCGCTGACCGCCAGCACCGTCAACACGGCCAGACCCGCAGCCAGCAGGCTGCCCAGAGAGGCGGTGTTTGCAGTGACGTCGGCCAGCAGGTAGACCGCGTCGATCACGGCCACCAGCATCAGCAGCACCCAGGCGATCCGCTTGCGGGCGATGATGAACCACCACAACACCACGGCCGCCAACGCCCAGACGGCGGAGAACCGCAGGTCGCCGAGGGTCTCGCCCAGCAAGGGGCCGGCGGCGCCGCGCAGCCACGCGAACAGCCAGGCGCCGGCCACCATCAGGGCGCGGCCGGCCACCAGGACCCCGGTGATCCACAGCGCCGCCGGGGGCACCCCGTGCCGCGCGAAACCCGGATAGGGGTAGACCCGGGCCGAGATCTTCTCCGGCGCCACCCGCATCAGCGCCTCCGTGACGTCCACGACGGGCAGGTCACCGTCGGTGCGCACCCGGTCTCCCCCGCCGTTGCGGTGGTGGTAGGCCGTCGAGAAACCGTGGATCACCTCCACCCGGCTGGCCGGATCCGCATACCGGATGGTGTCGATCAGGTAGTCCCGCTCGATGTCGATGTCCTCGTCGATCTTGTGCGTGATCTGCCAGGTGAACATGGAAAAGCCCACAGCCCGGTCATAGGTGGCGGCCGCCAGCCACTGTGCCGCGTGACCGCCGGGCAGCAACCAGCCGGGCGGGGTGCGCCAGAAACGCACGTGGTGGCGGCGCGCCGGATTCCCGTCGACCTCCTGCTGGTAGGCGAAATCCTGCCGTCGGCCAAACAGGAACAGACCGGACACCGGGGCCGCCGGATAGGAGCGACGCAGCACCGACGAGTGGATCATCCCCCAGGCCGAGCGCACCGAGAGGTCGTCGGCCCGGGTCCAGCCGGCGGCCCGCATCACGGCGTGCACGTCGTGCTCATTGCCGTCGAAGGCCAGGTTGATCGGGTCACCCAGTACCCCGTCGGACGTGCGGGTGCGGCCGATGAAGTAGTCCGGCAGGTAGAGCAGCGTGAACAACTGGTGCACGCGGGGCAGGGCCAGATAGGCGGTGACCCCCCAGAACAGCAGGAGGTGGAGGAAACGCACCGTGTGGCCACGAAATCCGCTGGTCAGCAGGATCGCCGCCAGCCAGAAGGCCAGGGCCAGGGCCACCACGACGAAGGCGGCCGAGAGGAGCTCGAAGACCGCGAAGGTGCGCCGCGCGGAGACCTTGCCGGGCGCGCGCCGGTAGACCGGCGGTTCCGGCGGCACCGGATAGCGCTCCTGGGGCATGACCCCATCATCCCGCAGCCGCCCTGCCCGCCGCTCCACCTGTGTGTGTGGGGGGGGTGTTCAGGCGGTGATGGCCTGCTGCACCGGGGTCTCGCCGTCGTTGAAGGCGATCACCTTCCCGATGGTGCCCGGCTCCGCCACCACCGCGGCAATCACCCGGGCGACATTGGCCCGGGAGACCTCACCGGCGACCTGGGCGGCGGTGTCGATCCGGCCGGTGGGCTCGGCCAGGGTGAGCTTGCTGGGCCGCAGCACCGTCCAGTCCAGCTGGGTCTGCATCAGGTGCTCGTCGGCGGCGGACTTGGCCTCGGCGTAGGCAAAGAAGGAGTTCTCCGGGCTGATCCCATGGTCCGGGCCGGCGCCGAAGTAGGAGACCATCACGTACCGCTTCACCCCGGCAGCCTCGGCGGCCTGCATGCTGCGGATGGCGGCATCCCGGTCCACCGCGTAGGTTCGCTGCGGGTTCCCCCCGCCGGCGCCGGCGGACCAGACGATGGCGTCGCTGCCGCGCAGCAGGTCGGTCAGCTCCTGGGTGCTCATGTGCTCCACATCGGCGACGACGGGGGTGGCCCCGGTCTGGGCGATGTCTGGCGCATGGTGGGGGTTCCGGATGATCCCGTCCACCTGGTTTTCTGCCTGGACAAGCGGCGGCAGCGCCAACAGCGCCACCTTGCCGTGGGCGCCAATGACGGTGATCTTGGTCATGATTCCTCCTGCTGGGGCGACCTGTTCGTGAGATGCCGTGCTCCCAGCACAACGTCGGGACGACCGCACTATTCCCGGTGAGGCGCCCCCATGGATTGGGTCGGGCGTCCAATTCTGGAAAGACACCCCGAGATTTCCCCGGTTCGGTCGGCTCCCACCTAGACCCACCGGCCGGCAGGATTCCGGAGGTCGATTCCCAGAATTGGACACCCGACCGAGGATTACGCTGGGCCCACACCCTCCTGGATGGGAGCGCCCGTGATCCCCGCCAAGCCCTACATCCTGCTCGTCAGCCCCGAGCATGCCGACTTCCTGGCCGACGAGTTCGGGCGCTACGCCCGGGACTACGCGCTGCGCACCGCCCGCGACTGCGAGGATGCCTGCCAGCTCATCCGCTCGATCGAACGCGAGCAGGGCCGGGTGGCGCTGCTGGTCTCGGACTCCCGGCTGCCCGACGCGGAAGTAAGCGACGCCTTCGAGCAGTGGCGCGCCATGCTGCCCAATGCCCGACGGCTGGTGGTGATCCCCTGGGATCGGTTCACGCAGGACGCCGTCGCCCTACGCACGGACTTGGCGCGCAATGTCTTCGACGCCTCCCTGCTGTTGCCCCGGGGCGTGCGCGATGAGGAATTCCACACCGCGGTGACCGAGATGCTCAGCGATTGGGGCCACATGGTGGGCGGACCCGTAGTGGCCAATGTGGTGATCGTCGCCGCGGCCCGGGACCCGCTGGGGCTGGCGCTGCACGACTACTTCCACCGGGTGGGAATGCCGTGGAAGACCGTGCGACCTGATTCCGACAAGGGGCGCGAGCTGATGGCTCTGGTGGATCCGGCCGAGCGTCGCCTGCCGATGGTCTTCGCCCCGCAGTTCGGGGAACCGTTCTCACCGGCCAGCGTGCGGGAGGTGGCCGGGCGCTTCTATGGCCGCCCGGACCAGATCGAGGCCGACGAATGTGCCGACGTGCTGATCATCGGCGCCGGCCCGGCCGGGCTTGCGGCCAGCGTGTACGCCTCCTCGGAGGGGCTCACCACCCATGTGCTTGAGGCCGAGGCGGTGGGCGGGCAGGCCGGCACCTCGTCGATGATCCGGAACTATCTGGGCTTCCCCCGCGGCATCTCCGGGGTACGGCTGGCGCAGCGGGCCCGAGCGCAGGCCGTGCGCTTCGGCACCCGCTTCTGGACGGGTTGGCCAGCCACCGGCCTCACTTCAACCGGGGACCGCTTCGTGTTGCGCACCGATGGCGGCACCCTGACGGGCCGCACCGTGGTCCTGGCCACCGGAGTGAGCTATCGGCGGCTGGGCGTGGAGTCCATCGAGGATCGGGTGGGCCGGGGCGTGCACTACGGCGCCGTGACCACCGCCGCCGGAGACCTGGCGGGGCAGCATGCGGTGGTGGTGGGCGGCGGGAATTCCGCTGGCCAGGCCGCTATGCACCTGGCCCGGTTTGCGGAGACCGTCACCCTGGTGGTGCGTCGGGCAGGGCTGGCGGAAACCATGAGCCGCTACCTGATCGACGAGATCGAGGCCAACCCTCGGATCCTGGTGCGTGGCAATGCCGCCATCGTCGACGGTGGCGGCGACGGCAGGCTGGAGTGGGTGACGGTGGCCTCGATGCTGGACGACGTTCGCGAGCGGATCCCGGCCGATGGGCTGTTCCTGCTGATCGGCGCCCAGACCCACAACGGGTGGCTGCCGCCCGCCATTGCGCTGGACGAGCGCGGCTTCATCCTCACCGGCGCCGACACCCCACGCTGGGCTTGGCACGACGGGCGTCCCCCGGCCGCCCTGGAGACGAGCCTTCCCGGGGTCTTCGCCGTGGGCGACACTCGCGCCGGGTCGATGAAGCGGGTGGCCTCGGCCGCTGGCGAGGGAGCGGCCGTCGTTCCTCTGGTGCATGGCCACTTGGAACACCATCCGGATCACTGAGCCGCCACCCACACAGTGGGACATCCGTCCTGTTCTGAGGATCGACCTCAAGAATCCGGCTGACCGGGTCCTTCCCGTGGTCGGCCGTCACCTGGCTGGATTCCAAAGGGTGATTTCCAGAACTGGACATCCGTCCGCCAGGTTGTCGAGCTGGACGTGACTTCGGCGCCGGCCCGTCACGGCTCCCCCGAATCGGGGTTCTGGTTGCCGACTGGATTTTCGCGGAGAACTGCGGGTTGTACGTGCAGGTCCTCGGATCCCCGGGAAATGCGGCCACGGCCGTGGCGTGGACCCGACGAGGGAAACGTGCCTTCGCCTCGCGGAGGTGGGCTCCGTCACCATCCGGATACTGCTCGCCACCTCCCCTTGCCTTCCCCCGCACAGAGGGGACTTCTCCATGGTGACCGATCCCTTGCCGGCACCTACGGGTGATCCGGCGCGGCGGGAGAGCTGGCTGGAAAACACAGAGCGATGGGGTCCGAGCGAGCCCGTGTTCCTGCACCCGTGGCGCGCGGGACCAGTGATCGCCCGATCCGACCCGCCCCAGGAGGGACACGACTGATCAGGTTCCTCCCTGGGCCAGGCCGCGCGCGGCCCGACGCACGGCTGCCGTGGCTCGTTCGATCCGCGGGGAGTCCACCCTCCACACCTGCCAGTGCAGCCCCACATCGGCCGGCTCGCCGGGCAGTCGGACCAGGCTGCCGTCTTCCAGGTGGCTCGCCAGTTGCGCCTTGGGGATCATCCCCCACGCCAGGCCGGCCAGCACCCCAGCCAGGAAGGCCTCCGAGCCAGGTACCTGCGGCTGTGGGGGAACGTCGTGAATTCCCTTCCTCCGCAGGAAATCGAGCTGGAGGTCATCCTTGGCGTTGTACCGCAGGGCGGGGAGCTCGGCCCAGCGGAGGCCATCCAGGCCGCCGTGCCGGGCCACCAGTTCCGGGGACGCCACCGGCAGATAGCGCATGGCCCCCAAGCGCTCGGTTCGACAGCCAGCCACCGGGACCGGGTCGGAGGTGACGGCGGCGATCACATCTCCCCGGCGCAGCAGCTCTGACGAGTGCCCTTGGTCCTCCACCTCTAGGCGCAGGGTCAGGCCTTCCCAGCCGGCCGCCTCCCGCAAGACCGGACGAAACCAGGTGGCCAGCGAGTCCGCATTCACCGCCATCCGGAGCACCGCACCGCCCTGGCCGCGGCCCAGTTCGGCGAGGGTCTCGTCCTCCAGGAACACCACCTGGCGGGCCATTCGCAGCAGCACCTCCCCGGCGGTCGTGGGGGCGCAGGGCAGGGTGCGGCGCACCACCACCTGACCCAGCCGGGCCTCCAGGGCCTTGATCCGCTGGCTCACCGCCGAGGGCGAGATCCGTAGGTCATCAGCGGCCGCCTCGAAGCTGCCCTCGTCCACCACCGCGATCATCGTGCGTAGCCAATCACCATTCATGAGGACATCTTAGGAAACCTCAGAAAGAATCGTTTGTCTTCATCTGGCTCGATCCCTAACGTTTCCCGCATGATTTCCACCTGGCTGACCGGACTGCTCACCGGCCTCTCGCTCATCATCGTGATCGGCGTGCAGAATGCCCTGGTTCTTCGTCAAGGGCTGCGCCGGGAGCATGTCGGTCTGGTGGTGACGGTCTGCGCCCTGGGAGACCTGGTGCTGATCGGGGCCGGAACGGCCGGAATGGGCGCGGTGGCCACCGCCCATCCCGCGGCGCTGCGGGCCATGAGTTGGCTGGGCGCCGGCTATCTGACCTGGTGCGCGATGGGATCCTTCCGGGCCGCTCTTGCCCCGGGCGCGCTGGCCGATGAGGGCACCCGGAGCCGGTCTTCGGTACTGACCACGGTGCTGGCCGTCACTTGGCTGAATCCGCACGTGTACCTGGACACGGTGGTGATGCTGGGATCCATTGCCGCCAGCCACGGAGACTTGAAGTGGGCTTTTGCGGTGGGCGCGATGTGCGCCTCCGTGGTCTGGTTCACCGGTCTGGGCTTCGGGGCGCGGGCCCTGTCTGGCCCATTGGCCCGGCCATCGGTATGGCGGGGAGTGGACGTGGTGGTCGGCCTGGTGATGCTGGCGGTGGCCGTCAGCCTGGTGCTCTGACGATCACATTCTGAAAAGGTGCCGCCAGACTTCCCCTGGTCAGCGGCGCCCCGCCCGGCAGCAGGAATTGCCGGCATTCCCGCGGTCACTTTCCAGAATTGGACGCTCGTCCCAGCGCCCGGGCAAGGCTGCGCCGCCCGATGCCAGCGGTCGTGGCCGCAACTGGTGCGTTGACTACCCCTGCTGCCAGCCGCGGCAGCCACCCGCGGTCCCCAGCCGCCGAACCGGCGCCTCCCGGGCCCCACCGCCTATAGTCGCGGCATGGCTGATCTCACCGAGCCCTGCCCCAACTGCGGCACCATGATGCGTTGGGAGACCTCCCACGAACGGTGCGACGGGTGCGGCTGGATCCGCCCGTGCTGCGAGGGAGCACCCTGCCCGGCGCCGGCAGCGCCCCGGACCCGGGGCGGGAATGACCGATGGCCGCCCGCGAGAACGCGGACGGCCATCCCTGAATCATCCCGGGAGATCAACCCTGCTTGAGATCCTCCACCAGCTGCCGGACATAGCTGATGGTCTCCTCCGGGCCGGTGACCGCATGGCACGCAATCCCCATCTCGTAGACCGGGTAGTCATTGCCGCCGGGCTGCAGCCGGTCGCCGATGAACAACATGTTGGCCTGCTTGATCCCGGTCTGCTCCTCGAGGGAGCGCATCCCGTGCGCCTTGTCGATCCCCTTCATGGTGATGTCGATCGAGGTGGAGCCACCGGAGCGGACCTCCAGGTTCGGCAGGTCGGCCGCGACGGCATCCCGCAGGGCAGCCCGCTTGGTCATGTCCGGGTCCCAGGCATGCTTGTCCGCCACCGCCGCCTGCTGGCCCAGCGCCGAGAAGGTGATCTGCGAACCACGGTCCTCGATCCGGGGGCCCTTGCAGATCTCGTCGCTCTCCCACAGGCCGAGCTCCTTGGCGCGCTTCTCCAGCGAGGCGATCGCCGCCTGCTTGTCCGCCTCGTCCAGGTTGTGGGCGTAGATCTCGGTCCAGCCGCCATCCAGGTGACGCAGGTAACGGGTGCCACAGGTGGGCATCAGGTGCAGGTTGGTCAGGTCCGCCGATTCCGGGAGGTTGTCCAGCACCTGCGCCTGGAACTGCTCGTAACGGCCACCGGAAATGATGCACACCGGGCGGGTGGCCAGGAGGTCGGTCAGCGCCTCGGCCATCGCGGGCTTCAGCGGGGACTTGGAGGCCGCGAGGGTGTCGTCCAGGTCAAAGGCGACGATCTGGATGTCGTCCGGCAGTGGAATGGTCAGGTCGGTCAAGGCTCTCCCCCGAGAAGATGTTCGGCACACGCCATGTGCGCATCCCACAGGCTATCCGGTGGCCGGCCGACAAGCCCTGTGAGCACTCAGGTTCCACTCAGCCCCAGCCCTTGGCCCGGCGCATTCTTCAGCTCTCCCCAAGAGAGTTCAGGCCATCGCTCGAGCCGCGATCTGCATCGCGGCCAGCACCAGCTCCACGAATCGTGCCGGATCCTTCACCTGTGCCCAGCTCAACCGCACGGTGATCCAGCCTTCTGCCAGGAGCAACGCGTCCTTCTCATGGTCGGCCTGGAAGGTCTCCGGACTGGAGTGGAACTCAAAGCCGTCCAGCTCGATCACCAGACGCAGGTGCTCGAAGACGATATCCCCGGGCCAGGTGCGGCCTCCCAGCGTGAAGACGTGGTTGCCCTTCCAGCCGGTGACCCCGGCATCCCGCAGCGCCTCATGACCCCGCCGCTCCATCTGGGACCAGGGCCTCTCCCGGCTGTTCACGACGATGAACCGCCTTTCCCGGTTACCCACCCGCCACTTGAAGGTGTCCATCATCTCGGTCAGGTGTTCCGGCGTGGTCTTGGTGGCACGAAGCGCCTCATCGGTGGCCTCACCGTGGTCACTTCTGGCCAACCAGACGGCCGTCCAGGTGGGGCTGCTGAACCGGGTGCCATCCTTTTCCACCACGTCATCCACATCAATCGAAGCCCGGCTGAAGCGGAAGTTTCCCCGGTCCGGCAGCCGACGCCTGGTGAGGACCGTGATGGTGCTGACCTTGGCCTTCTCCCAGAATCCGAGCCTGGCCGCGGCCAGACCCGTGATCACGGCGTCCGGATCCCACAAGCCCACGGCGGCCAGCTGGGTGGCCAGGTCATCCTTCTTTGCTGCCGGGACGACGATTCCCGGCAGCAGCGTCACCGCTCGACCCAGCTTGACCAGGTAGTCCAGGGCGGTGGCGAGCCCGGGATGGTCCTTGCGGCGGAGCACGCCGACGGCGTCCAGGAGGCGCTCGGCCTCCGATGTCATGGTGTTCACACAAGCAGGATGTGCAAGAGGGCCCGATTTGCGTCACGCAGTGGGGAGCCTGTGGACAATTCCTCGGCAACCACAAATCTGTGGATAACTCTGTACTTTCGTCCAATTCTGAAAAGCGCCCCCGAGTTATCGTCCGCCGCCAGCAGAGGAGCGCGGGAACCGGGGCCCGATGGATTCCTGAGGTCGATTCCCAGAACTGGACAACCGACCCTCCCCGGGCCCGGCGCCAGCGTCACCACGAACGCGCTGGGATCCCGCAGGGCCAGCGGCACCCCGGGCGCGGGGAGCTCTTGGTCACCCGCTGCCACAACGAAAGCCGGTGCAGAGCACCCCAGACGCGGAAACGGCCCACAGCGGCGAGCTGGTTGCGCCGTACGAACTCAAGCGGCACTCCAGGTGCGGGGAGGTGGTCGACGCCTGGCGCGGCTGGATCGGGCTGGCCACAAACGACTCCCCAGGCGCGGGGAGGGGCCTTGGGCGGGGCACCAGCCGGGTAGGACACCGTCCAGCTCGGGCACCGCCCAGCCCAAACATCGCCGAGCTCGGGCACCGCCCAGCCCAGGCACCCTCCAGCCCAAGGACCGGGAGCTCAGCCCACCTCCAACAGCCGACCCCGGCTGCGGAACTTGGGCAGGACCGTGACCAGGATCATCGCGGCGAACATCGAACCACCCCCGGCCAACATCTGCCAGGTGAACCGCTCCCCACCCAGCAGCACCGCGAAGACCGCGGCCCAGACCGGCTCGCCGGCCATCAGCACCGCCGCGGTGGTAGACTCGACCACCGCCTGGGCCCAGACCTGAAGGAAGATCGGGATGGCCCCGGCAATCACCGCGATGTAGAGCATCCATGCCCAGTCCGTCCCCCCGGAGGGCAGGTGAATGCCACCAGGCAGGGCCGCAACGGTGCATTCCAGCGCCACCACCGTCAGGGTGACCAGGGTCAGCGACAGCGAGTTGTCGCCGTCCGACCAACGATCCACCGCGACGATGTGGCAGGCATAGATCACGGCGGAGCCCAGGGTGAGCAGTTCCCCCACACCGATGACGACACCCGCGGACAGGTCCAAGGTCAGGACACCAAGGCCAAGCGCGGCGAGCAGCACCGACAGCCAGGTGAGCAGCGGCACCCGCTCCCGCAGCAGCCACGCGGCCAGGAAGGGAGTGAAGACCACATAGAGGCCGGTGACGAAGCCCGAGACCGAGGCCGCGGTGTGCGCCAACCCCACCGTCTGCACCAGCTGCGCGGTGCCATAGATCAACCCCAGGATGGTGCCGTGCCGCAGCGTCCGTCGGTTCATCCGCCAGTGCCGCCAGCCCAAGGCCCCGGAGACGACGGCGGCAATGATGAAGCGCACTGCCAGCAGGTCCGGCACCGGGATCCGGCTGGTCAGGTCCTTCATGGAGAAGAAGGTGCTTCCCCACAGCACCCCCATCAGCACCAGGGCACCCAGTGCCAGGTACCGGGTGTGGCGGGCGGAGCGCGGCGTGGCCGAGGTGCTCACTCGTCGCCCCGCAGGAAGCTGGGCCGAACCAGGAAACTCGCAGCCACGGCCCCCAGCAGGGCGAGCACCGCCGGGAACCAGGCGGCATGGCGCATGGCGACGCTGAAGGGGCCGCGCAACAGGTCCGGCAACGCCACATGCGCCCCCTCGGTGGGCCGCCCGGCCGAACCACCCCCGGGCAACTGTGAAGCCAGCTGCCATTCGATGATGGTGGCAATCGCGGCCGAACCCAGCACCGAGCCGAGCTGCCGGGTGGCGTTGTAGACACCGGAGCCGGCGCCGGCCCAGTGCGGCGGCAGGTCTCGCGTTGCGGACATGGACAGCGGGCCCCAGATCAGTGACCCGGACAATCCGACCAGCACCGATGGCAGCAGCATCCACAACACCGACAGGTCGGCACGCATCAGTTCGGCCTGGGCCACCAGCGCCAGCGCGAAGACCAGGAAGCCCGTGACGGCAAATCCCCTGGTCGGGCGAGAGTTGGCGGCCTTGCCGATCAGCGGGGCGCCGACGAAGGAGATCACCGCCGAGGGCAGGCTGAGCAGGGCCGCCTGGGTTGGGGACAGGCCGCGGCCGGTCTGCAGGAAGAGCATCATCGGGAAGCTCATCGCCACCACGGCGCCGCCCATCACGAAGATGCTGGCATTGGCGGCCGCGAAGTTGCGGTTGCGGAACAGGGCCAGTGGCATCAGCGGCTCGCGCCGGTTGCGGGCCTGCTGCCAGACGAACAGCCCCAGCACCGCGAGGCCGGCCGCGATCATCCCGGCCACCCACAGTGGCCACCCCTGCGCCTGCCCCTCCTGAATGGCGAAGACCACCAGCGTCAGGCCGACGGCATTCAGCGCCACCCCGAGCAGGTCGAAGGAGTGGGCATGGGTCTCCAGACTGGGCACCAGCTTCCAGACAGCGGCGATGGCCAGCACCCCAATCGGCACGTTGACGAAGAAGATCCACTCCCAGCCCACGGTGTCCACCAGCAAGCCACCCAACAGCGGCCCCGCCAGGCTGGCCACCGACGCCGTGGCCCCCCACAGACCCATCGGCGCACCCCGTCGTTGCGGCGGGAACATCCGCGTGATCACGGCCATGGTCTGCGGCGACATCATTGCCGCTCCCAACCCCTGCACCGCCCGGCCCGCGATCAGCGAGGTGATGCTGCCCGCCAGCCCACACCACAGGCTGGACAGGGCGAAGACCAGCAACCCCGACAGGTACAGGCGTTTGGGGCCGAACCGGTCGCCCAGCCGGCCAGTGATCAGCAGCGGGATGGCGTAGGTCAGCAGGTAGGCGGAGCTCACCCAGATCACCTGGGTCACATCCGCGCCGAGCGAGGCCATGATCGCCGGGATGGACACGCTGACGATGGTGCCGTCCACCATGATCATGAAGAAGCCGACCGCCATCGCCCACAGGGCGGGCCAGGCGCGGGGATCCAGGTCAGCGGCGACGGCTTGGGAAGCGGGGGTGGGGGTGGGCTGCACCCCGCGAGCCTAGAAGCTCCACCGTCGCGGCGCCGCATCCTTTCCTGCGCGGATTCTGAGAATCGGCCTCTGGAATATCGGGGGCCGGCGGAGCCCCGCGGAAACCGCCGACAAACCAGTGCCTGGCGGAATTCTCGAGGTCGATTCCCAGAATTGGTCGAGCGACCCAGCCATCCCAGCAGGGGGACGCCAGCCACCAGGGACCGCGGCGCGGCTACGGTGGGCCGCATGGATTCTCACGAGCCCTCGTTCACGCCCGCCCTGTCGGCCATCACGCTGCTGGTGGCAGACCAGGAGACCGCGGCGGAGTTCTACGCGCGGGCCTTTGCGGAAGAGCCCCTGTGGCGCGACGAGAAGTCGATCGGCTTCGGGCTGGGCAGCGTCGTGCTCAACCTCCTGGTGGACTCCGAGGGTGAGCGGCTGCTGGCACCCGCCCCCGTGGCCGCCGCCAACGCCGGGGTGCGCTCCCAGCTAAGCATCTGGGTGGACGACATCGACACCGTCGTCGAGACCCTGAAGGCGCGCAATGTCACCTTCGACTCCGCACCGACCGACCAACCCTGGGGGATGCGCACCGTGACCTTCCGGGACCCCGACGGCCACAGCTGGGAGATCGCGCAGGACCTCGGCGGCTGAGCGCTTCCGGGCCCGGGAAGCACCGACCAATGGTCTTCCGCGCGGGCCTGCGTCGGATCGTCGACTCAACGACGCGCCACTCCCACAGGAGCTTGGCCCGCTCGCCCAGCACTCCCGCCGCGGCATGCCCCACCGCAAGGACTCACGCTTCACCAGTAGGTGACCGTCCGGGGGTCCACCGATCGGAAGCCGTCCACCACGATGGTGGCAATCTCCGGCTCGGATCAGCAGATCGACGGATCCGACACGTCGCAGCCGGGACATGATGATCCGTGTTCCCTAGGCTGGAGCCATCCGATGACGAAGGTGGAGCCATGACCCGCGAACCCGGAAGCCCGCTGCCGCTGAACGCCGCCGCCCTGGTGGCGCAGGCCAATGAGAAGATCACCACCCTCACCCGCGATGAGGTGCGGGGCATGCTCGACGATCCGGACGTGCTGCTGGTGGACATCCGCGACGTGCGTGAGCTGGAGCGCGACGGGCTGATCCCCGGCGCCAAGCACGCGCCGCGCGGGATGCTGGAATTCTGGATCGACCCGGAGAGCCCCTACTACAAGCCGGATCTGGACGACGGCCGCCGGCTGGTGCTCTATTGCGGGTCGGGCTGGCGTTCGGCCTTGTCGGCGGAGGTGCTCAGCCGGATGGGGCGCGATGACGTCGCCCATCTGGAGGGTGGTTTCAGCGGCTGGAAGAAGGCGGGTCTGCCGGTGCAGACCAGACAGGCCCGCTGACCCGGCCACCGGACTCACTGGCGGTGCGTGAGCCAGACCCCGCCGATCACGACGGCACAGCCGGCCACCTGCCCCCAGCCGACCGGCTCGTGCAGCACCAGCAGGGCGATAACCAGGCCGAACATCGGCACCAGGTTGATGCTGGCGGCCACCACCGCCGTGGAGAGCTGGCGCACGGCCAACGCATAGAGCACCATCGCCAGCACGGAACACAGCACGGTCAGCGACAGCACCGCAGAGATGGTGGGCACCGGATGACTGGGCGGTCGCCAGGTCCGCGCCTCGGTCAGGGCCAGGGGGATGAAGGCCAGCGCGCCGACGCCGTCCTGCCACAACACCGTCGTCCACGACGAGTACCGGGTCACCACCTCCCGGGTGGCGAAGGTGTAGAGGGCCCAGACGACGGCGGCCAGCAGGATCAGCAGATCACCCCAGAGCCGTTTGGGGCCGGCTTCGTCGGAGATGGGGCCGCCGAAGACGATCGCGACCGAACCAACCATGGCGAGCAGGATTCCGAACCAGCCGCGACGGCCGATCACGGCCTTGTTCAGCAGCACGTCGGTGACCGCGATCACGGCGGGGAAGGCGGCCGAGAGCAGGGTGGCGTCGGTGGCGGTGGACCAGGCGACGCCAAGGTTTTCCAGCGCGAAGTAGGCCGTCACCCCGAGCAGCCCACCCAGCGCCAGGGTGCGGGCGTCGCGGGGCGTCGGGCGTTGCCAGCCGCGAGTTGCCGCCAGGATCCCGGCGATCACGACGGTGGCCAGCAGGAAGCGCACGGTACCCAGGGTCAGGGGGCCGACGTCGACCAGCGCGACCTTGGTGATGGTGTAGCTGGCGGCGAACAGGACCATGGAGCCGATCAGGGCGAGACTGGCGCGCAGCTGCTGGGTCATGCGAATCCTCACGAAGTCCGCCCGGGAGGAGCGGTGGCTCCACCATGGTGGCAGAACGAGGCTGGGGCTGGTGACGACGACGGGGCCGCGACCCGCAGGCCACGACCCCGTTCATCGGCGGGAGATGCTCAGACGGCGGTGATCACCTTGGTGGCGAGCAGGCCGATGATGGTCAGGCCCAGCAGGACGCGGTAGATCACGAAGCTGGTGAAGGTGTTGCTGGCGACGAACTTCAGCAACCAGGCGATGGAGGCGTAGGCGACGAAAAAGCTCACCATCATGCCGATCCCGGTGACGCCCCAGCCGATGGTCTCGGACACATGGCTGAACTCGCTGGCGGCCTCGTAACAGCCGGCGGCCACCAGGGCGGGGATGCCCAGGTAGAAGGAGAGCTTGGTGGCGGCCAGCCGGTCCAGGCCGCTGAACAGGCCGCCGGTGATGGTGGCGCCGGAGCGGGAGACGCCGGGCACCAGTGACAGGCACTGGACGGCGCCCAGGATGGCGCCATCCTTCCAGGTGATGCTCTCCAGGCTGCGCTGCTTGCTGGCGGGCGCCTTGGCGGAGTACCGGTCGGCGGCGAACATGGCGAAGGACCACACGATCAGGCCGATCGCCACCACCCACATGCTGCGCAGGGCACCGGTGATCAGGTCCTTGCCCAGCAGGGCGACGCCGGCGGTGATCACGGTGCCGACCACGACGGCCCAGCCCATGTTGTAGTCGGCATCGCGCTTGCCCTTGTTGCCAAGGCCCTGGACGAAGGCGGTGCCGATCCGCACGATGTCCTTCCAGAAGTACAGGACGGCCGCCAGGATCGCGCCGATCTGGATGATGGCGGTGTAGGCGGTGATGCCGGGGTCGTCGATCGGCATGCCCATCAGCTTCTCGGTGATGGTCAGGTGGCCAGTGCTGGACACGGGCAGGAACTCGGTCACTCCCTCGACGACGCCCAGGATGATCGATTCCCACCAGGTCATGTTCTGCTCCCCCATTGCTGTGCCGACGGTCGGCTGCTCAACGTTTGCCACAGGCTATGGCTGGGCTGTGTGACCGACCGAACCCCTCTCAGTGCCCGCTCAGCGCCTTCTCATGGGGCACTTGGCAGTGGGTCGCCGGACCAATTCTGGGAATCGACCGCAGGAATCTCCCGGCCCGGTCGGCCTACGGCGCACTTCCTGGATCAGGGAGATTCTGGAGGTGGATTTTCAGATTTGGACGGCAGTCCCACAATTTGGGGGGAATCCGGCTGCGCCCATGCCGGGCAGGCGGGCTAGGGTGTTGGTTGCTGGCCCTCGGCCAGTGCGTCGCTGCCAGCGAAGCCGGTGAGATCCCGGCGCTGTCCCGCAACGGTGATGCCCCACGAACGATGGCCGGAGCCATGGGTCCGTGGGGATGAGCCCGGTCGCCTGGCAACGGTGCGCCTCAACTGCCCTCGGCGAAGGGTGGACGGTCCCGTCCTTCGCCCAACGTGTGAAGGACTACCGGGATGCCAGACCCGCGCGGCACATCCGCGGCTCTCCTTCGCCCGAATGCCCTCCGTCGGGCCCCCGTCCACAGGGCTGCGTGGGAGCGCACCGTCCGGACGCGGCCGGCTCTCCGCAGCCTCGGCCAGCACTGGCCGTCAGCGCGCGCCGCCCGAATCACCGTCGGCCGGGCCGCCCCCATCAGCCCAGTCCCGCACCAGCACCTCACCATTGCCGATCACGCACCAGTCCACGTCGCGGTGGCCCCGCCCGTCGAGCACCGCCAGCAGCACCCGCAGGGTGTCACCGTGGCTGACCAGCACCAGCGCCGGGGCCGACGGGTACTGGGCGGCGAGCCAGTCCAGCAGGCGGCGGCAGCGGGCATGCACCTGTTGGATGGACTCGCCCCCACCCCAGGCCACCTCGCTGATGTCCAGCCCAGCGGGCACGGGTTGTTCGGCCAGCTCGTGGGCCAGCCGGCCCTCCAGGCTGCCCAGGGCCTGTTCCCGGAGCAGGTCGGTGAGCCGGGGCGCGACGCCCAACCCGTCGGCCACCACCTCTGCGGTCTGCCGGGCGCGCAGCTGGTCGCTGCTGACCACCGGCGTTCCCGGCCTGACCAGGGCCGCGACCCGCTGGGCCGCCAGCTCGGCCTCGGCCAGGCCCTGCGGCGTGAGCGGCACGTCCATGGTCTGGCCCTGCAGCCGTCGCTCCAGGTTCCAGGTGCTCTGGCCGTGCCGGACCAGGACCAGACGAGTGGGCTGCATGACTTCAACCTAGTGGGTGCCGCATGAGCTGGGCGCGCGCCGCGGGCCTGGTGCTAGGGACGGTGGCGGACCGGGTGATCCCGGACCCGCACCGGCACCACCCGGTGGCCTGGTTCGGCAATTGGGCGACGTGGGTGGAGCGGCGCAGTTATCGCGATGACCGGATGGCCGGGGCGGTGCATGTGGCGGTCTGCCTGGCGCCGCTGGCGCTGGCCGGGGTGACCGCGGAGCTGGCCGGCCGACGCCGTCCGCTGCTGCGGGTGGCCACCACCGCGCTGGCTGCCTGGGCGGTCACCGGCGGCAATTCCCTGGCCCGGGAGGGAGAGGTCATGGCATCCCACCTTGCCAGAGGGAACCTGCCGGCCGCCCGGGTCCGGCTGGGACACTTGTGCGGCCGGCTCCCGGATGAGTTGGACGAGCCGGAGCTGGCCCGGGCGGCGCTGGAGTCCGTCGCGGAGAATGCCGCCGACGCGGTGGTGGCCCCGCTGGTCTGGGGCGTCGTGGCGGGGGCGCCGGGGCTGCTGCTGCACCGCGGGATCAACACCCTGGACGCCATGGTGGGCCACCACAATGCGCGCTACGAGAACTTCGGGATGGTGGCGGCCAGGCTGGATGACGCAGCCTGCTGGCTGCCGGCCCGGCTCACCGGCGCGTTGGCCTGCGCTCTGGCCGGGGAGCGACGAGGGCAGGCGTGGCGGGTGATGTGGCGCGACGCCCACGACCATCCCAGCCCGAATGGTGGCTGGTGCGAGTCGGCCTGGGCAGGGGCGCTGGGCGTGCAGCTGGGCGGACGCAATGTCTACCCGGGCGGCCGGGTGGAGCATCGCGGCCTGCTGGGCGACGGGCCCCGGCCCACGGCCGAGGATCTGGGACGGGCCTGTGTGCTGGGTCGACGGGTGCAGTGGGCCGCCGCGGGGCTGGCGGCGGGAGCCCTGGTGCTGGCGCGGGCCAGCGTCGCTGGAAAGGAGAGGCCATGACCGGAATCCTGGTGACCGGCACCTCGTCGGATGCCGGCAAGTCGTTGGTTGTGACCGGCCTGTGCCGGGTGCTGCGGCGGCGCGGGCTGAACGTCGCGCCGTTCAAGGCCCAGAACATGAGCAACAACTCCATGGTGGTGGCCGACGGGGAGATCGGCCGGGCACAGTTCCTGCAGGCCCGGGCTGCGGGCGTCGAGCCCACCACCGCGATGAACCCGGTGCTGATCAAGCCGGGCACGGACCGCCGGGCCCACGTCGTGCTGCGAGGGCGGCCGGACGGAACCCTCGAGGCCGGGCAGTACGCCACCGGCCGCACCCATCTGGCGGCCGCCGCCTTCCAGGCCTACCGGGAGCTGGCCGCCGCCCACGACGTCGTGGTGTGCGAGGGGGCTGGCTCCCCCGCGGAGATCAACCTGCGCTCCGGCGACTACGTGAACATGGGGCTGGCAAGGCAGTTCAACCTGCCTGTCGTGCTGGTGGGGGACATCGACCGGGGTGGCGTGCTGGCCAGCATCTACGGCACCTGGGCCCTGTTGGAAGAGCCGGACCGGGCGTTGCTGCAGGGCTACCTGATCAACAAGTTCCGCGGGGACCCCGACGTCTTGGCCCCCGGTCTGGGCCGGATCAGTGAACTCACCGGGTTGCGCAATTTCGGGGTGTTGAACTGGCTGGACGGGGTCTGGCTGGACGGTGAGGATGCCCTGGCGATCGGTGCCTGGCGGCGCGCCGGAAGCCTGCCCGGTCAGGGATCCCGCCCCTTCGAGGCGGCGGTGGTCCGCTTCCCCCGGGTCAGCAATGCCACCGACGTCGACGCCCTGGCCGCCGAGCCGGGCGTGCGGGTGACCGTCACCGCCGACCCGCAGGCCTGCGCCCAGGCGGACCTGCTGGTGCTGCCTGGAAGCCGGGCCACCACCGATGACCTGGCCTGGCTACGGGCCCAGGGGATTGACCATGCCGTGACCGAGCGCCACAACCAGGGCCGGGCGACGCTGGGGATCTGCGGCGGGTACCAGATGCTCGGCCGGACCATCCACGACGAGGTGGAGGGGCACACCAGCACTCCGGTGGACGGGCTGGGCCTGCTGCCAGTCCGGATCGACTTCCACCCGGACAAGGTGCTCAGCCGCCCCACCGGCTCCTGGCGGGGCCACCACACCACCGGCTACGAGATCCACCACGGCCGCCCCACCACCCTCGCAGCCCCGGATGAGGACTTCCTGGAGGGGATGCGGGTGGGCGCCACCTGGGGCACCCACTGGCATGGCGCCCTGGAGCACGACGGCTTCCGCCGGGCCTGGCTGAGCCGGGTGGCGGAGCAGACCGGGCACCCCTGGCGGCCGGACCCAAATGCCCCCGGCTACGACGAACGTCGCGAAGCCATGATCAACACCCTGGCCGACGCCCTGGAGGCGCAGGTCGACGTCGAGGCGCTGCTGGCGCTGGCAACCCATCCCCAAACCCAACCAGGCAAGGAGAATTGAGATGCAGGGCACCCCACCGGTCAGCGACACCCAGCTCACCACCAAGCAGCTGCGCCACCAACCCCGGTTGATCGTCAACACCGGCGACGGCAAGGGCAAGTCCACCGCCGCCTTCGGGATGGCCCTGCGCGCCTGGAACCAGGGGTGGAGCATTGGCGTGTACCAGTTCGTGAAATCCCCCAACTGGCGCACCGGGGAGAAGGCCGCCTTCGCCGCGTTGAACGAGGTGCACCAACAGACCGGCCAGGGTGGCCCGGTGGAATGGCATGCGATGGGCGCGGGCTGGACGTGGCTGCGCTCCACCCAGGAGGTGGACCACGTCGCCATGGCCAAGCAGGGTTGGGACCGGATCAGCGAGCAGCTGGCCAACCAGACCCATGACCTCTACGTGCTGGACGAGTTCAGCTATGTGCTGGCCAATGGCTGGTTGGATGTCGACGAGGTGCTGGCCACCCTGGCTTCCCGGCCGGGCAGGCAGCACGTCGTGATGACCGGGCGGCGGATGCCGCAGCAGGTGATCGACGCCGCGGACCTGGTCACGGAGATGACCAAGATCAAGCACCCCTTCGACACCGGCGCCAAGGGGCAGGCGGGGATCGAATGGTGAACCTTCCCCGGCTGGTGGTGGCCGCGCCGTCCTCCAGCGCGGGCAAGACCACCATCGCCGTCGGACTGATGGCGGCGCTGCGCTCCCGTGGGGTGGCGGTGGCGCCCTTCAAGACCGGGCCGGACTACATCGACCCGGGCTACCACACCTTGGCCGCCGGGCGGGTGGGCCGCAACCTGGACCCGCACCTGTGCGGGCCGGAGCTGATTGCTCCCCTGCTGGCACACGGTTTCCGCACCCCGGAGGTGACCGAGATTGCCGTGGTCGAGGGCGCGATGGGGCTGTTCGACGGCAGCCTGTCGGTGCCCGAGGTGGGCCGGGCCGGCTTCGGGTCCGCGGCGCACGTCGCCACGCTGACCGGCTCGCCGGTGCTGCTGGTGGTGGATGCCGCCAAGAGCTCCCGCACCGTGGCCGCCGTCACGCACGGCATGGCCTCCTATGATCCCGACGTCCGGGTGGCCGGGGTGCTGCTGAACAAGATCGGTAGTCAGCGCAATGTCGACGCCTGCACCCGGGCCGTCGAGGAGCTGGGGTTGCCGGTGCTGGGCGCCATCCCCCGCGCCTCGGAGCTGACCACGCCGTCGCGGCACCTGGGCCTGGTGCCGGCCGCCGAACGGGACCAGGCCCGCGCCATGGTGCAGCACGCCGGTGAGCTGGTGGCGGCCCATGTGGACCTGGACCGGGTGCTGGAACTGGCCGGGGGTGCCGGGGAGTTGGACGTGCCGCCGTGGCAGCCGTCGCGGCTGGTCAGTGCGGTGTCCGGCCGGCCGCGGATCGCGGTGGCGGCCGGGCGCGCCTTCACCTTCCGTTACCCGGAGACCGTCGAGCTGCTGACCGCGGCCGGCTGCGAGGTGACCGAGTTCGACCCGCTCACCGACGCCACCCTGCCCGATGGCACCGCCGGGCTCTACCTGGGCGGTGGTTTCCCGGAGGTCTATGCGCGGGAGCTGGCCGGCAATGCCGCCCTGCGTTCCCAGATCCGACGGCTGGTGCTGGCGGGCCTGCCCACCGTCGCCGAGTGCGCCGGGCTGCTCTACCTGTGCGATTCCCTGGACGGGCAGGAGATGGCCGGGGCGCTGCCCCTGGCCGCGGCCATGACTCCGCGGCTGACCCTGGGCTACCGGCACTGCCGGGCCACCGTCGACAGCCTGCTGACCAGGCGCGACGACGTGCTTGCCAGCCACGAGTTCCACCGCACCGGGATCGAACTGGCCTCACTGGCCGGTGACCACCGGTTCGAGGTGGCATGGGATGTCGACGGCCGCGCCGAGGGCGTCTCCGGAGACCCGGCCGGGCTCGGCCGGCCCACCGTGCACGCCAGTTATCAGCACCTGCACTGGGCCGGCTATCCCCTGGCCGCGCAGCGCTTTGCCGAGGCCGCGGCGCGCTGGGCGGCCGCGCAGGAGGTTGATCCCCCAGCCCCCCTCAGCGCGGCGGACGTGGGTGGTGGTGCTCGTGGTGAGGATGAGCAGCGTCAAACGCGAGTGAGCACGACAATGCCCGACGGAGGAGGGCTTGCGCCAGCGAGTCGAGCTGCCAGCCTCACCGCGACACCACCACCCACGTCCCCCCACCACCCAGACCTCACCCACCACGGGGACCGGGACCTCGCGCCCGGGCTGACCGATCTGGCCGTCAACGTGCACGCCGCCACCCCGCCGGGGTGGCTGGCGGACCGCCTCACCTCCCGCCGCGAGGCCTGGGCGCCCTACCCGGACGCCGGCGAGGCCCGGGAGGCGCTCGCCGCCCGGCACGGCGTCGACCCCCGGATGGTACTGCCCACTGCGGGCGCCGCGGAGGCCTTCGGGCTGGTGGCGCGGGCCTTCGGCACCCGGTGCGCCCTGGTGGTGCACCCGCAGTTCACGGAACCGGAGCAGGCCCTGCGGCTGGCCGGGCACCTGCCCCGACGCCTGCTGCTCCGCCCCGAGACGGGCTTCACCCTGGACCCTGCGGACGTCGACGATGACGCGGACCTGGTGGTGGTGGGCAACCCGACCAATCCGACGTCGGTGCTGCACTCCGCCGAGAGTCTGCGCCGGCTGGCTCGCCCCGGCCGGGTGCTGCTGGTGGACGAGGCCTTCATGGACGCCGTCCCCGGTGAGCCGGAAAGCCTGATCGGCAAACAGATGAGCGGGATCCTGGTGACCCGCTCCCTGACCAAGACCTGGAGCCTGGCCGGCATCCGCGCGGGCTACGTCGTCGGCGATCCCGGGTTGGTCCGCACGCTGGCCCGGCTGCAGACCCCGTGGTCGGTGGCCACCCCGGCGCTGGACGCGATGGTTGCGTGCAGCGCCCCACAGGCCCTGGCCGAGGCGGACCAGATCTCCCGCACCGCCCAGACCCACCGGGAGGCCATGGTCCGGGCCCTCACCGCGGCCGGGCTGGCACCCGTCGATGCGCCCCGAGCGCCGTTCGTGCTGGTGGACTGCGCCCCGCTCGGGCCCCGGGCCGGGCTGCCGGGCTGGATCCGGGAACAGATGGCCGGGCTGGGCTTCGCGGTGCGCCGCGGCGAGTCCTTCCCGGGGCTGGGCCCGTCGTGGATCCGGCTGGCCGTCCGGGATCAGCAGACCAGCCGTCGGGCCGTGGAGGCCCTGGCCTCACTCAGACATCACCAGTAGTCAACGCATGAAAGAAGTCAGCATGACAGAGAACCTGCGCGACGTGATCGCCGCCATCACCCCCGTCGACGAGGAGGCCCGCGCCGCCGCCGAGGCCCGCCAGCTCACCCTGACCAAGCCGCCGGGCTCGCTGGGCGAGCTGGAGGCCCTGGGCAACCAGCTGGCCGCGATCGCCGGCGCCTGCCCGCCGCCCGTGCCCGAACCGGCGCTGGTCTGCGTCTTCGCCGGGGACCACGGGGTGCAGGCGCAGAAGGTCTCGCCCTGGCCGCAGGAGGTCACGGTGCAGATGGCGGCTAACATCTCAGCCGGCGGGGCGGGCGTCAGCGTGATCACCCGGGCCGCCGGCGGCTCGCTGAAGGTCTTCGACGTCGGCATGCTCTCGGCCGCCCCGGGAACCGTCGACGCCGTGATCGCGCGCGGGACCCGGGACTTCACGGTCGAGCCGGCGATGACCGACGACGAGTGCGAACGGGCCATCGAGGTGGGGCTGCAGGCGGCCCGGCAGGCCGTCGCCGAGGGATTCCGGGCGCTGGTTCCGGGCGAGGTGGGAATCGGCAACACCACCCCGTCGTCGGCCCTGACCAGCCTGTTCACCGGAGTCTCGGTGGCGGAGGTGACCGGCCGCGGCTCCGGCGCCGACGACGACATGCTGGCCCGCAAGGGCGAGGTGATCCAGCGGGGATTTGCCCGGCACGGCCTCAGCCCGGAGTCCGCCGCGGCCGACCCGCTGCGCGCCCTGGCCTGCGTCGGCGGCTTCGAGCACGCCGCGATGGTGGGCCTGATCCTGGGGGCCGCGGAGCAGCGGGTGCCGCTGGTGCTGGACGGGGCCATTGCCTGTTCCGCCGCGCTGGTGGCCGTCGCCCTCTGCCCGGCCGCGCACGGCTACCTGATTGCCGGGCATGCCGGGGTGGAGCCGGGCATCCAGGCCACCATGGCCCGGCTGGGCCTGCAGCCGGTGATCCGGCTGGATCTGCGCCTGGGCGAGGGTTCCGGCGGGGCGCTGGCCCTGCCCGTGGTGGCGACGGCGGCCAGGATCCTGCGGGAGATGGCCACCTTCGACAGCGCCGGCGTCACTGGCGAGTACGAGTGATGCGCACCCTGGTGCTGGGCGGCGCCCGCTCCGGCAAGTCCACCCATGCGGAGCAGCTGGTGATGGACGCCGACGCGGTGGACTACGTCGCCACCTCGGCGGTCAATCCCAAGGACCCGGAGTGGGTGGAGCGGATCGCGCTGCACCGGGCCCGCCGCCCGGATCACTGGCACACGGTGGAGACCGCGGACATCCCCGCCGTCCTGCGGCAGGCCGGAGAACCCGTGGTGCTGGTGGACTGCCTGGGCGTGTGGCTCACCCGGATGATGGACGAATGCGGCATCTGGGATGAGCCCTCCCCGACGGCCGAGGCCCCCCGCGACCAGCTGCAGCGCCGAGTCGACGAACTGGTCACCGCCGTCCAGACGACCTCCCGAGAGGTGGTCTTCGTCAGCAATGAGGTGGGCCAGGGCGTGGTGCCGGCGCACTGGTCCGGCCGCTTCTTCCGGGACCAGCTGGGCATCCTGAACACCCGGGTGGCCGCCGCCTGCGAGCGGGTGGTCTTCTGCATCGCCGGGATCCCGATGACCCTCAAGGACGCTTCGTGAAATCCCTTGTCACCGCCTTGGGGATGTTCACCCTGCTGCCGGTGCCGCCCACCATGGAGCTCACCCCCGAGACCAATCGACGGGTGATGCTCGCCCTGCCCTGGGCCGGTCTGGTCTGCGGACTGGTCAGCGCCGCGGCGGCGGCCCTGGTGGTGCTCTGCGGCGCGGGCAACATCCTGGCCGCGATGGCCGGCCTGGCCGCACTGGCCGGGGTGACCGGCGCGATGCACCTGGACGGGGTGGCCGACACCGCCGACGGACTGGCTTCCCGCAAAGGGCCGCAGGAAGCGCTGGCGCTGATGAAGCAGTCCGACATCGGGCCGATGGGGGTGGCCACCGCCGTGCTGGTGCTGCTGCTGCAGGCCTCCGCCCTGGCGTCCACGGCGCTGGGCGGCTGGTTGCTGGTGGCCGCCCTGACCTGCCTGCCGATGGTGGGCAAGGTGGCGGCGCTCTTTGCCACCGTGGAAGGGATTCCGGGCGCCCGGGCGGGTGGCTTCGGGGCACTGTTCACCGGGATCACCAGCCGGGTGAATGCCGTGATCGATGCAATGCTCGTGAGCACGGCCACCGCCGGCCTGGGACTGCTGGCCAGCTGGGATCCCACCGTGATGCTGGCCTTCGTCGCGGCCGCCGTCATCTCCTGGCTGGTTGCCGGGCGCTGGCAACGGCACCTGCTGCGCCGGCTGGGCGGGCTCACCGGGGACACCTTCGGCTCGTTGATCGAGGTCTGCCAGACCACCTTCGTGGTGGTGCTCGCCCTGCTGACGGGGCTCATCTCCCGGCTGTCCTGACCCCTGCCGCAGCCCACGCGGTGGGTCGGGCGTCCAATTCTGAAAATCGACCACGGGAATCCGACCTTCCCACCCGTCCCCGCGGGACCATCCGAAGCCCGGGGAATCCTGAGGTCATTTCCCAGAATTGGACGCCCGACCCACCCTTGGACCGTCCAGTGAGCGGCCCGGGCGGACAATCCAGCCGGGACGCGAAAGGATGGACAGGCACCCGACGAGAGGCTGACCGTGACCCACCTGACCATTCCCGCCGACCTGCTGCCCGCCGACGGCCACTTCGGCTCAGGCCCGTCGAAGGTGCGCCCGGAGCAGGTCGCCGACCTGGCCACCCGCGGCGCGGAGCTGTTCGGGGGATCGCACCGCCAGCCGCCGGTGAAGAACCTGGTCCGGAGCGTGCAGGAGGGCCTGGCCGAACTCTTCCGACTGCCCGACGGCTACCAGGTGGTGCTGGGCAATGGCGGCGCCACCGCCTTCTGGGATGTGGCCACCTTCGGTCTGGTCCGGGAGCGCTCGCTCCACGTGGTGCTGGGCGAGTTCAGCAAGAAGTTCGCCGCCGAGACCCGCAGGGCCCCCTTCCTGGCCGAGCCGGAGGTGGTGGAGGTACCGGCCGGACAGGGCGCCACTCCGCACGCCACGGCCGGGGTGGACCTCTACGCCTGGCCACACAATGAGACCTCAACCGGCGTGATGCTGCCGGTGCACCGAGTGGCGGGCGCCGACGAGGACGCCCTGGTGGTGATCGACGCCACCTCCGGCGCGGCCGGTCTGGACGTGGATCTCACCCAGTGCGATGTCTACTACTTCAGCCCGCAGAAGGGCTTCGCCAGCGAGGGCGGGCTGTGGTTCGCCATCATGTCCCCGCGGGCGCTGGAGCGAGCCCGGCAGATCGCCCAGACCGAGCGGTGGATCCCGGCCTTCCTCAGCCTGACCACGGCCATCGACAACTCCGCCAAGAACCAGACCTACAACACCCCGGCCATCGGCCCGCTGCTGCTGATGGACGAGCAGTTGCGCTGGCTGAACGCCCAGGGGGGCCTGGCCTGGGCCAGCGCCCGGACCAAGGACTCATCCGGGCGGCTCTATGACTGGGCTGAGCGCACCGAGTGGGCGACGCCCTTCGTCGCGGACCCCGCCCTGCGCTCGCAGGTGGTGGGCACCGTCGACCTGGACGAGGGCATCGATGCCGCCGCGGTGGTGCAGACCCTGGCCGCCAATGGCGTGCTGGACGTCTTCCCCTACCGGGCGCTGAAGCGCAACCAGATCCGCGTCGGGATGTTCCCCGCCGTGGACCCCGAGGACGTCAGCCAGCTGACCCGGTGTGTGGACTTCGTCGTGGAGCACCTCTGACCCACAGGGGCATCTGGGCGCAGGCACAGGCCGGCGACAGGTTGGCGGACTTCCATGAAGGCATCGGCCAACCGGCACCAAGCCCAAGGAGTGAGTCATGAAGAACCGTCAGCACCAGGTCCGCACCCTCGCAGCCCCCAGCAACGCCATCACCCTGACGCCCGCCGCGATCGCCTACCTGGTGCGCGGCCGTCCGGCGGGCACCGTGCGGGTCACGGTCCACCCGGGTTCCGGGCTGCGCGTGTCCCGCATTGGCTGAGAAGTCCCACAGAATGGGCGCTTGACCCAATTCGCGTGGAAAGACGTTGTGCTGCACACTGTTGAACGTTCTAATTCGGTGCGCTGGCGGGGGAAGCCCACTTGGAACCCATGGGGCTGATCCCGCGGGTGCCACGAATTGGATCGCAGAAAGACGAGGGAGCATGCGACCGTCGGGTAACGGCCGCAATGCTCCCTCGTCCATTTTCCAGGGCTCCTCGGAGCCTGCTCAGTGCTTGGCTGACTCCTCCGGCAGGACCGGGTAGGGAGTCGGCGGAATGTGGGACTGCACGTCGCTCGGATGCGGCACCTTGCCGATCTGCACCTCATCTTCGCCGCGGGAGACGCCGTGGTCGTCGGTCATAGTCGAGTAGTCGAAGGGTTGCTGACCGGACAGCACCTCCCGCACCCGCTGCGAGTCGACGGTGCCGACCCACTTGCCCACCAGCAGGGTGGCGACGGCATTGCCGGAGAAGTTGGTGATGGCGCGCGCCTCGGACATGAAGCGGTCGATGCCGACGATGATGCCGACGCCGTCCAGCAGCTCTGGCCGGTGCGCCTGCAGGCCACCGGCCAGGGTGGCCAGGCCGGCGCCGGAGACGCCCGCGGCGCCCTTGGAGGCGATCATCATGAAGACCAGCAGGCTGATCTGCTCGCCCATGTTCAACGGCTTGCCCATGGCATTGGCGATGAAGATGGAGCTCATGGTCAGGTAGATCGCGGTGCCGTCCAGGTTGAAGGAGTAGCCGGTGGGCACCACGATGCCGACGGTGGACTTGTGCACGCCGACGTGCTCCATCTTGGCCATCAGGTTGGGCAGCGCCGACTCCGAGGAGGAGGTCGCGAAGATCAGCAGGTACTCCTTGGCCAGGTACTTGACCAGCTTGAAGATGCTGAACCCGGTGAAGACCTTGAGCACCAGGCCCAGCACCACGAAGACGAACAGGAAGCAGGTGACATAGAAGCCCAGCATCAGGATGCCCATCTGGTACACGGCCTTCATGCCGGAGCCGCCTACCACGCCGGCGATGGCACCGAAGGCACCAATGGGGGCGGCCCATAGGATCATGGTCAGCACCCGGAAGACCAGCTTCTGCAGGTAGGAGATGAAGTTCAGGATCGGCTCGCCCTGCTTGCCCATCTTCTGCACCGCGAAGCCGATCAGCAGCGCCACGAACAGCGTCTGCAGCACCTTTTCCCCCACCAGCGGGCTGAACAGGCTCTCGGGGACGATTGACTGCAGGAAGGCGACGGTGCCATGGCCCTCGGCGCCAGCCTTCTCCGCGTATTCGGATCCGGAGCCGGCCTTGATGTGCAGGTTGCTGCCGGGGTGCAGGAAGTTGCCCACCACAAGGCCGATCGCCAGCGCGAAGGTGGACATGGTGATGAAGTAGCCCAGCGCGATGCCGCCGGCCTTGCCGACGCTGGCCGCGGCCTTGACCGAGCCGATGCCGAGCACGATGGTGCAGAAGATCACCGGGCTGATCATCATCTTGACCAGGCTGACGAAGGTCTTGCCGATCCAGGCACAGCTCTTCGCAAACTCCGGGGCGGCGACGCCGACGATGATGCCGGCGATCACCGCGATGATCACGCCGATGTAGAGCCAGTGGGTGTTGTCCTTCGGCGGCTTCTTGGGTTCGACGATCACCGGCGGGTGGTTCAGCTGGTCAGCCATGCACCCACTCCTTCGTGGGCCAGACAAATTCGACGGTCAGACACTAGGTGCCCCAACCAACCAGCCGAAAGCCGCTTCGAGTGCCGGTTGAGACTTCCTTCCGCGACGCCCGTCCGCCCGGGACTAGCGTCCGGAGCGGGTGGTGCCGCGACGGGGTGGTGCGGTCAGCGGATCCTCCGGCCACGGGTGCTTGGCATAACGCCCGCGGTTCTCCGAGCGGACCGCCGGGTAGGCGTTGGCCCAGAAGGAGGCCAGGTCATCCGTGACCGCCAGCGGGCGTCGGGCCGGGCTGAGCAGGTGCATCAGGACGGGCAGGCGCCCGTCGAGGATCCGCGGGGTGTCCAGCATCCCGAAGCACTCCTGCAGTTTCACCGCCAGCACCACCCGGCCGTCGGGGTCTTCCGGGTAGTCCAGCCGGATCCGGGAGCCCGTGGGCACCTCGATCCGTTCCGGCACCAGTTCCTCCAGCCGCCCCGCCTCGGGCCAGGGCAGCAGACGTCGCAGGGCGGAGGTCAGGTCCAGTTGGCTGGCTTGCGCGCCGCCGGCCAGCCGGTCCAGTTCCGGGGCCAACCAGTCGTCGGCCCGGGCCAGCAGGGCTTCCTCGGTCATGGCGGGCCATGGTTCGCCTACGACGTGGTGCAGCAGCGCCAGCCGCCGTCGCAGGTCCCGGGCAGTATCCGGCCAGACCAGCAGACCGGGTGAATCCAGCCCCAGCCCGTCGGCACGCAGGGCGGTCAGCACCGCTTCCCGGGCCTGCAGGGGATCGGGCGGGACCGGCGTGGCAGTCAGCTCGATGGCACCCAGCAGGTCCCGCTCCCGGGCGACGACCTTTCCACCGCCCACAGCCGACCCACTCCACCGAGCCTCGGTGCGACGGGTGCGCAGGTGCTCGGCCGCCTGTTCGGCCAGCTCGCGGGTGATCGGCACCGCCGCGCGCACCACCGCCCCGGAGCCGTCGCCAGTCTGGCGCAGCGCCATCTCCGCGACGGCCAGCCACTCCTGCCCGTGCAGCCGGGAGCCCTTGTCCAGCACCAGGCCGGTGCCCGAGGCCAGCAGGTAGGCCGAGGATTCGGGCCCGCCGCGCCGCCGGGCGATCCGGTCGGGGTGCGCCAGCGCAACCACCAGGCCCAGGACCTCCGCGGGCCCAATCCCAGCACCGACCCCGGCGCCCCGGACCAGCCGCTGGAGCCGGTCCGCCTCCTGCCGCCACCGGGCGGCGGCCGGTGTCCGGCCTTGCCGCAGGGAGTTCAACAGGGCCTCCAGGTCTCCACCGGGAGCGCGCTCGTCCAGCGAGAGCAGGGCCACCGCCTCGGCCGCAGCCCGGGCACCGACCCGCGGGGCGCCGTCCAGCAGGGCCCTGGCCAGCCGGGGGTCGGCGGGCACGGCGGCGATCCGTCGGCCCCGGGCGGTGACGCGGCCCTCCGCGTCCACCGCTCCCAGAGCGCGCAGCGTCTCCTCGGCCGCCTCGATCGCGGCGGTCGGTGGGGCGTCGGGCAGCGCGAGACCCACCCCGCGCGGGGCGCCCCAGCAGGACAGCTGCAGGGCGGCCTGGGTGAGGTCGGCCGTGGCAATCTCCGGGGTGGTGAAGGGCCGCAGCCGGGGCCAGTCGGACTGGGGGAAGCAGCGAATGGCCAGGCCGGGGCCAAGCCGGGCGGCGCGGCCGGCGCGCTGTTCCGCAGACGCGCGCGCCTCGCTCACGGTGACCAGGCCACTCATGCCGCGGGCAACGTCGTGTCGGGGCTCCCGAGCCAGCCCGGCGTCGACCACGATCCGCACCCCGGGCACGGTCAGGGAGGACTCGGCGACGGCGGTGGCCACCACCACGCGTCGGCCGGGTTGCTCTGCCAGCAGCGCGTCCTGCCGCCGGGCATCCAGCGAGCCGCTCAACGCATCTGCCTCAATCCCCTTGCTGCGCAGGCGTTGCGCCACCTGTTCGGCCTCCCACGCGCCGGGGACGAAGACCAGGGCGCTGCCCTCTTCCGTCTGGCCCAGGGCCCGGGCGGTGGTGGTGGCCAGGTGATCCAGGAAGCCGAAGGTGACGCCGCGCTGGTCCAGCCGCTGCACCCCGGGCGGGGCGGGTTCCCAGCGGATCTCCAGCGGATGCAGGTCGGCATCGACGGCCACCACCGGCGCCGGGGCAGCGTCCCCCAGCAGCTCAGCCCAGCGCGACGCATCCAGGGTGGCGGACATGGCCACCACCACCAGCTCGGGCCGCAGTTCGCGCAGTTCCCGGACCATGGCGAAGGCCAGATCGGCATCCAGGGAGCGCTCGTGCACCTCGTCCAGCACCACCGCGCCGATCCCGTCCAACGCCGGGTCGGTCAGCAGGCGTCGGACCAGCAGACCGGTGGTGACAAATTCCACCCGGGTTCTCGGCCCCACCCGATGTTCGCCGCGGACGCTGAAGCCAACCTCCTGCCCGAGCGTGCTGCCGGACAGGTGCGCCAGCCGACGGGCGGCGGCGCGGGCCGCGATCCGTCGGGGCTGGGTGACCACCACCCGCCCCGCACCGGCCGCCAACAGCTCGCTGACCAGCGGCGGCACCAAGGTGGTCTTGCCGGTGCCCGGCGGGGCCTGCACCACCGCAATTCCGCCGGTCAGGGCGCGCCGCAGCTCGTCGCGGGCCGCCAGGACGGGCAGCCCGACACCAATCTGCTCCAGCCGGAAGACCATGGGTCACAGTCTGGCAGCCAGCTCCGACAATTTTTTGTCACAGGCGCCCGCTAGCGTTGCGGACATGAACCAGACTTCGGGAAATGCCACCAAGCAGACCCTGTTGACCTATCTCGACGCCCAGCGCCAGGCCCTCCTGTGGAAGGTCGACGGGCTGGATGAGGGCGCCCTGCGTCGCCCGATGACCCCCACCGGCACCAATCTGCTGGGGCTGGTGAAGCACCTGGCCGCGGTGGAGTACGGCTACTTCCAGATGTCCTTCGGGCGGCCCCACCCGGACCTGCCGCACCTGAGGATGGACGCGGACCGGATGCTGGACTTCTATGCGACGGCCGAGGAGCGGGCCGACCAGATCATCCAGACCTACCGGGACGCCATCGCCGCCTCGAACCAGACCTGCCAGGAACTGCCGCTGGATGCCGAGGCCCGGGTGCCGTGGTGGCCGGAGCCCACCACCCTGGAGCGGCTGATCGTGCACGTCGCCGTGGAGACCGCCCGCCACCTGGGGCATGCGGACATCGTGCGGGAGCAGATCGACGGCCAGGTGGGGCTGACCGCCGCCAATGACAACATGGCAACGGCCGATCCCGGCTTCTGGGAGTCCCACCTGACCATGCTGCGCACGCTGGCGAAGCAGGCCGAGGTGGGTGCCCTGGACTCCGTCGCCGGAAACGAACAGGACTGAAATCGCACCATGACCAGCCATCCCCCGCAGGCTCCGGGCTTCCCGGCCGCTGTGCAGCAGCCAACCTTCTTCGGCGCGCCCCCTGCGCAGGAGCCACCGCTGTTGCGCCGCTCCCCCATGGGTCTGGGCGACATCATCGGCGTCACCTGGCAGGTGCTGCGCCGACGCTTTGGCCTGCTGCTGGGGATCAGTCTGGTGAGCGGCCTGGTGGCCGGCCTGCTGGCGCTGCTTCCGGCCATTGCCCTGCTCACCGCCGGAGTCTTTGGGGCGATGGCCGCGATCGGCAGCCCGCCCGATGGCCCCCCGCTGGGGGACTTCTGGGTGCTGCTGCCGCTGGTGGTGATCTGCTGCGCCCTGATCGGGGTGATCTGGGTGTGGGTCTGGGCGAAGTTCAACTCCATGCTGGTGGCCGTGATCGACCAGCTGGCACGGGGTTTCCAGCCGACCTGGGATTCGGCCACGGCACAGGCGCAGGGCACGGACCGACGGGCTCTGCCGTTGCTCTGGTGGGGCGCCGGCCTGGGGGCGCTGGCCGGGGCGATCCCGGTGGGGCTGCTCCTGGTGGCCCTGGAGAGCGACCAGTGGGGTGACGGGCCGACGACCGTGTTCGCCCTGACCGTGCTGGCCCTGCCTGTGCTGTCCTTGGTGATGCTCTACCCGTTGGCACGGCTGGTCTACCTGCTGCCCGTGTTGACGTTGGAGAAGATGTCCGGCTGGCAGGCGGTGCGCCGGGCCTGGCGTCTCACGTCGGGGCAGGTGGGCCGCACCCTGGGGCTGCTGGTGGTGGGGTGCGGCGTTCCCTATGCCGCCAACCTCGCGCTGAACGTGGCCCGGGTGGAGCTGCAGGAACGGCAGGCGCTGGCGGGGCTCGGTGGGTTGGTGAGCCTTGTCACCGCCGTGCTCGGGATCGCGCTGGGCGTGTGGCTCACCGCGTGGCAGACGGTGATGTACCTGGACCGGGTGCAGATGGGCGACGTCACCCCGGCGCAGACCGAGGCCGCCTGGCCGTCGGCACCGGCCGTCACGCACTGCCTTCCGGGCCCGACCACGGCGCAGTACCCACCAACGCAGTACCCACCGGCCCAATACCCACCGGCCCAGTACCCACCGGCCCAGTTCCCACCCACCGTGCCCCACCCGGGCCAGCCGGCCACGCCGGCCGTGCCCACCCCGCAACCACCGGGCTACGCTGCTCCGCAGAACCCTCCCCCCGGCCCCGCCTGGCCGTCGGAGGATCCCACCACCAGCCCCTGGGCCCGCAGGGACGACGAAGGACTCTGAATGAGCATCAAACTGGCCGTCTTCGACCTGGATCACACCCTGCTGCTGACCGGCAGCCGGATCGCCCCCGAGGCCGCCGCTGGCGTCGCCGCGCTGGTGGCCGACGGGTTGGACGTCGCCCTGGCCAGCGCCCGGTTGGACCCGTCGATGCAGATCGTGAATGACGCCATCGGGGTGCCGCTCACCCGGATCAGCTACAACGGGGCCCTCACCACGCTGGCCGACGGCACGGTGGTGCACGAGGTGGGCTTCCAGATCACGCCGGAACTGGCCGGGGTGCTGGCGGACTTCACCGCCCCCACCCACGACGGCTGGGGTGCGATCGACGTCTACACCAGCGACGACCGGTGGCTGGCCTACGGGAACCCGGAGGGGATCGCGCGGGAGGAACGCGACACCTGGTGCACCGCTGACCAGCACGGGGACCAGCCGAACCCGGAGGAGCTGGTGGGGTTGCGCTGTCGCAAGATCATGTGCGAGGGGCCGGCCGCCCTGATCCCGGCGCTGGAGGAGGCCGTCGGGCGGATCGACGGTCTGAACCTCACCCATTCCGGGATGGAGCTGCACGACATCTGGCCGTCGGACTCGGGCAAGGGCAATGCCCTGGCGGCGCTGTGCCGGCACCTGGGGCTGGGCCCCCACGAGGTGATCGCCTGCGGCGACTCGGCCACCGACGTGCCGATGCTGCAGTGGGCCGGCACCAGCATCGGGGTGCAACCCTGCGCCCCGGCGGTCACCGAGGTGGCCACCCATCTGGTCACTGGAGCCGGCGGCCCGGAGCTGTTCGCCGCGGTGCGACGCCTGGCCGGCCTGCCCCCGCGGCCCTGACCGGATCACCCCGCCGGGCCTGTTGTCGACGCGGCGGGCTGCATAGCATCGGGGAAAGCACCCGGGCAGCCACGCCGGGTGACCCGACCCCGAAAGGCACACCATGGCCGCGAAGAAGACCAAGCGCGTCGGCATCCTCACCGCGGGCGGTGACGCCCCGGGCCTGAACTCCGCGATCCGCGGTTTCGGCAAGGCTGCCATCGGCAGCCACGGGATGGAGCTGATCGGTTTTCGCGACGGGATGCGGGGCCTGGCCCTGGACCACACCATCCCGCTGGACGCGCAGGCGCTGTCGGGGATCCTGACCGTGGGCGGCACCATCCTGGGCACCAGCCGGGACAAGGTGCACCGGATGACCATCGACGGCCAGACCCGGGACATGATCCCGACCATCGTCGAGAACTACCAGAAGAACAAGCTCGACGCCCTGGTCTGCCTGGGCGGCGGCGGCACCGCCAAGAATGCGAACCGGCTGGCCAAGGCCGGGTTGAACGTGATCCACCTGCCCAAGACCATCGACAACGACATCGTGGAGACCGACGACTCCTTCGGCTTCGCCACTGCCCTGGAGATCGCCACGGAGGCGGTGGACCGGTTGCACTCCACCGCCCACAGCCACCACCGGATCATCCTGGCCGAGATCATGGGCCACCGCGCCGGCTGGTTGGCGCTGGGCTCCGGGATTTCCGGCGGGGCGGACATCATCCTGCTGCCGGAGATCCCCTACACCATCGACTCGGTGGTGCAGACCATCGAGGAGCGCCGCAGGCGCGGCTCCACCTTCAGCGTCGTGGCGGTGGCCGAGGGAGCCCGCAGCGTGGCGGATGCCGCGGAGCTGGCCGCCGCGGAGGCGCTGGTGAAGGCGGCCAAGACCCCGGAGCAGGTGGCCGCGGCCAAGAAACACAAGGCCTCGGTGGAATCGGCGCAGCGGGAGAACACCTTCAAGCTGGCGCGGGAGCTGGAGGCGGCCACCGGTCTGGAGTCCCGGGGTGACCATCCTGGGTTATGTACAGCGCGGCGGCACCCCGTGCGCGCATGACCGGCTGCTGGGAACCCGGTTGGGCACCGTGGGCGCGGACCTGGTGGCCAGCGGCGAGTACGGGGTGATGGTGGCCGCGCAGGGCGAGCACACCGTCGCGGTGCCGCTGGAGAAGGTGGCCGGCAAGGTGAAGTACGTCCCCACCGACCACGACTGGATCAAGGCGGCGCGCGAGGTGGGTACCGGTCTGGGTGGCTGACATGGTCAGCCCTATAGTCAGGACATGCCGAACCTGTTCAGCGAATCGACCTTCGCGCTTGCCTACTCGATGGAGTGGCTCGACGAGCTGCGTCGGACGAAGCAGTTGCTGGGGCTGCCCGTGGTGCCTTCGCTCCAGGAGGAGGCGGCTCTGGGCTATGACCTGAAGGTTCCCACCCCCTGGGCGTTAGTCTTCCTGCAGTTCAAGGTTTCTGCCCACCTGACCGCGAACAATGCCTACGAGATCCGGCAGGGCTGGCGGCGGCCCGGCGAGGCCTATTTCCGGTTCATGGTGAAGACCGGCCAGACCGCCAACGGCAAGGTGCAGCACAACACCTTGTGCGACCTGGCGAACGCTCCGGGAGTCCTCGTGCGCTACGCGGCACCGATCTTCAGCACGTCTAAGGAGCTGTACGGCCACTTGGTGCACCGCAGCGTGATGTCGAGTTCACTGCTGGCCTGCCCAACCGATCTGGGGCGGGTCGTCCAGGATTCCCGGCACAGCTACACCTATACCGGCCCCCACGACGTCTTGTGCCACTCGGAACCCAAGCCGGTGCCCCGCACCACACCGGAGGAGATGATCGAGGATGTGGAACGCACGCTCGCCGAGTCCCCGCCCGCCAGTGGTGCGGAATTCGTCGACAGGGTGGCCAAACGGATAGCACCCGAGTTCCGCGACACCGAACTGGTGGACTACGTCAAGGGACCGCACCGACGCCAGACCCCCAGTCCGCTGGAGGCCAAGCTCTTCGAGCCCGAGTATTTCGAGGAACGCAAGCCACAGTTCGCACAGTGGCAGGCTGCGACCGAGGCGGAGTTCGCCGAAGAGGGGCGCGGCAATCCGCGGCACCGCAGGCAGCCAAGGCCGCGGACCCCGATGCAGCTCCTGGCCCACGCAGGTAGCCAGACAGGCGCAATCCCCTTCATGGTCCGGAGGATGTGATCAGCCAGCCCATCCGGATGCGGCACGATGGGTGCCATGCCCAAACTGCGCCTGGCCGAGACCTGGACCCGGTGGGGGATCCGCAAGCAGCTGACTGCCGTGGCGGTGCTGCTGGTGGCCGTCCCGCTGTGCCTCGGGATCATCCTGCTGGCCAACCTGCTGACCAATGCCCTGGCCACCGCGCAGGTCACGTCGGCGCGGGAGGTGGCCCACCGCACCGCCAGCTATGTCAGCGAGCACGGCCCCGAGGGGATGCGCTCCGAGCTGCAGCTGGACGACGGCTACCGGGCACAGCTGTGGCGGGCCAACCGGACCCTGTTGTGGACCTCCAACTCCTACTACAAGCAGCCCTTCTCCGAGCAGATGGCCCAGCCCGGGCAGGTGCTGGAGGAGGGCAAGGTGCAGTGGTGGGGCCCCGGGGACCGCAATGAGCACCGGGACCTGGTGATTGTGCAGGGCCTGAGCCACGACGGGCAGGACTATGTGGTGCAGATCGCCACCTCGCAGGAAGACCAGCAGTCCGCCGTCACCGTGACGACGGGCTTGTTGCTGGCCTGCGTGCCGCTGGTGATGCTGGCCGCGGGGCTGATCTCCTGGTGGGTGGCCGGGCGCGCCCTGCGTCCGGTGGACCAGATGAATGACCGGGTCTCCCGGATCACCTCGTCGACGCTGGACGAGCGGATCCCGCTGCCCCCCACCGAGGACGAGCTGCGGGACCTGGCCTTGACCATGAACCAGATGTTGGCCCGGCTGGAGACCGCCCACCATGAGCAGCAGCGCTTCATCTCCGACGCCAGCCATGAGCTGCGATCCCCGCTGGCCAGCCTGTCCGGGGCGCTGGAGATCTCCGTCCGGGATGACCGGCTGGACACCTGGCGGGAGATGGCGCCGCTGATGCAGGCGGAGACCGGCCGGCTGAACCAGCTGGTGCAGGGTCTGCTGGCCCTCTCCCGCAGCGGCGACGGGGCCTCCCCGCTGAACCTCGTCGAGACCGACCTGGATGACCTGGCCAGCGTGGAGGCCGCCCGGCTGCGCAGCACGACGTCGGTGGAGGTGGTCACCCGGATCACCGCGGCCCGGCTGGTGGCCGACCCGGTGCAGCTCAGCCAGGTGGTGCGCAATCTGTGCGACAACGCCGCCCGGCACGCCCGCAGCACGGTGCAGGTCACGGTTCGTCCGCTGCCCGACGGGGGCGCGGTGCTCCGGGTGGAGGACGACGGCAATGGGATTGCCCCCAATGACCGCAAACGGGTCTTCGACCGCTTCGTGCGGTTGGAGGAGTCCCGTTCCCGCGACGAGGGTGGTTCCGGCCTGGGCCTGGCCATCGTCCAGCAGATCGTCACCGCCCACGGCGGGCGGATCTGGGTGGAGGACTCGCCGCTGGGCGGCGCCTGCTTCGAGGTGCTGCTCCCCGGCCGGGAGTGAGCTAGTCCATCGCCAGCCGGTAGCCCACCCCGCGCACGGTCTGGATGGTGTTCTCCCCGAACGGGGTGTCCAGCTTCTTGCGCAGGTAGCCGACGTAGACCTCCACCACATTGGGGTCGCCGTCGTGCTCGGAACCCCAGACCCCGTCCAGGATCTGCGCCTTGGTGACCACGGCGCCGCGCTGCTGCATCAGGTAGGCCAGCAGGTTGAACTCCCGCGGCGTCAGGTCGATGGAGTGCTCGCCGCGCTTGACCAGGTGGGTGGCCGGGTCCAGCACCAGCCCCTTGGCGGTCAACTGGGCCGGGCGCTCGGCACCGCCACGTCGGGCCAGGGCGCGGAGCCGGGCATTGAGCACGACGAAGCTGAACGGCTTGGTGAGGTAGTCGTCGGCGCCCAGGTCAAAGGCGTCGGCCTGATCCCATTCGCCGTCCTTGGCGGTGAGCATCAGCACCGGGGTCCACACGTCGTTGGCGCGCATCTGCTTGAGCACGTCGTAGCCATTCATCAGCGGCAGCATGATGTCCAGGATCACCACGTCGTATTCGCCGTGCACGGCCTTGAGGCAGCCCTCCTTGCCGTCGCGCGCCAGATCCACGACGTGGCCCTCGCCCACGAGTCCGCGTCGGGTGACCTCGGCCAGCGAGCGATCATCCTCGACCAGCAACAACCTCATCAGTGCTCTCCTTGCTGGGCCTGCCAGGCGGCCATCTCCTCGGGATGACCTTCAGCATAGGCCCGGACCCTGCGCTGCAGGGTGTGGTTGATCTGACGGGATCCCATCGGCAGCCAGGTCGGGCCCGTCGGGTCTCCATTTCCGGGCACCGGATCAGCAGCGGGTTCCACGACGTGGCGGCGCCCAACCCATCCATGATGCCCGGTAGCGGGTCGAGCCGCCGCGGGGGCGGCTCCGGGGTTCAGGGCCTGGGGACTTGGGGGCTCGGAAGCCAGCTCAGTTCACCGGGCTGCTGCCCAGGCTGACCTCGGCCTGGTGGCGCTGGCCCAGCTCGTCCAGCCAGGTCACGGCCACCGTGTCCCCGGGATTGCGCTCGGCCAGCTGCTCGCTGAGCGTGGCGTGGGAGTCGACGGCGGTTCCGCCGATGCCGGTGATCACGTCGCCGCGCCCGATCCCGGCCTGTTCCGCCGGCCCACCGGAGACCACGGAGGCCACCACCAGGCTGCCGTCGTCCAAGGTGCGCACCGAGACTCCCAGGTAGGCATTGGGCCCCACCTTGACACTGCCGGACTCCTTGCCGGCCTGGATCTGCTTGATGATGCCCATGGCCCGCTCGATCGGCACGGCATAGCTGGCGATGGTGGTGTTCTGGGTCCGGATCCCCGAGGAGGCGGTCTGCCCCGCGGTGGTCATCCCCAGCACCTCACCCTCGGCGTCATACATCGGGCCGCCGGAGTCACCGGGCTGCGCGCCGGCCGTGGTCTTGAGCACGTCGGTCAGCTCCTCCCTGCCGGAGGCCGACGACTCATTGGTGACGGTGATGCTGCTGGAGGTGTCGGTGACCGTGCCCGCGGCGGCGCTGAGATAGCCCTGCCCATTGGCATTGCCGACGGCGGTCACGCTGTCCCCCGCCCGGACCTGGTCATCGTCGATGGTGACGGTCTCCAGGTTCTCGGCCCCCTCCAGCTTCAGCAGGGCGACGTCATTGCTGGCGTCGTGCCCCACGACGGTGGCGACGTAGGTCTTGCGGGTGCTGGCCACCTGCACCTGCACCCGGGTGCTGGACTGCACCACGTGGTAGTTGGTCAGGACATAGCCATTGCTGGTGATCACCATCCCGCTGCCCGCGCCCTGGCCCGCGGCGGTGGTGGTGTTGATCAGCACGACGCCCTTGCTCTGCGCCGCGCTGGCGGTGGTCTGCTGGGAGCCGGCCTGCTGCTCATTGGTGACGCCGGATCCCTGCTCCACCTGCTGCCACGGGTCCCAGGGCCGGCCCTCGGCGGGGGTGCCACCACCGTCCTGCTGGCCCTGCTGATCCTGCCCGGACTGCCCGTCCGCTCCGGATTGCTGGTCCTGGCCAGACTGGCCCGATTCCTCCGGCTGTCCCACGCTGGGCTGCGCCTGCGGCTGGGAACCCGACGAGAGCAGCGCCGGCCCCTGCAGGATCGCGGTGCCGGCCAACAGGCTGGCGGCGAAGACGGCCAACAGGGCCTTGCCACCGGTGCGCGACGGCTGTGCCGCACTGGCCGGAACCGGCTGGACCGGCTGACCGCTCGGCGCACCCCAGGTCTGGACGGGCTGGTTCTGGAGAGGCTGGGTCTGGACGGGTTGGGCCGGGGTGAACGAGGGCGCGGCAGCGGGCGGCGCCACATGCCCCGCGGAACCCTGTCCCCAGCCCGAGCCTGCCCGCTGGGCCGCCGTGGCCGCCGCCGACCCGATCGCGGCGCTCATCGCCAACGGCAGCTGGAGGGTCTGCTCGTCCTGGCCACCGATCACCCGGGTCGGCTCGGCGTCCTGGGCCTCCTGCGGACGGCTCCAGAACCACTCCGCGTCGTCCCGGGGCTGCGCGAGCAGGGCCCGGGTGGGCTCGTCCCCGGTCAGGTCGTCGGCACGGAATTTGTTGTCCATGGTCTCCAGTCAACGTCGGCGGGCTGGGAAAACCCATGGTTCGCGCTGTGAGGAAGCTGTGAATCCCGACGGACCGAGGGACCGGCCCGGGCTGGCTCACAGCGGCGCTTTGGGTTGGCTTGAAAGAATACCCGGCATGGATTTCTCCCGGGAATGGCGATGGTTGCGGCCCCTGCTGTTGGCGGCGGCCTGCGGCTTCAGCATGCTCGCATGCTGGCGCTTCTTCGTCGCCACCGGGCGGGGGCAGATGCTGGACACCGCCTCCTACCTGGGGGCCAGCATCGGTCACACCCACGTCGCGGACCGGCTGCAGGGCGTCCTGGAGGTGGTCTCCGTCGGCGTGATCGCGCTGGCGATGCTGGTGGTGGCCATGGTGGCGGTGCTGCGCGGCCGGTGGATGCTCGCCCTGGAGGCCGCGACGGTGGTGGCCTGTGCCAACCTGTCCACCCGGGTGCTGAAGTACCACCTGCTGTACCGCCCTTTCCTGCTGGACTACAAGGGAATCGCGCACAACTCCTTTCCCAGCGGGCACACCACGGCCGCCGGCTCCGCGATGGTGGCCGCCCTGTTGGTGGCGCCCCGACGGTTGCGGCCCCTGGTGGCGGTGCTGGGCTCGGGCGTGATGATGCTGTTCGGGTACGGCACCCTGGCGGCGCACTGGCACCGTCCCTCCGACGTGGTGGGCGCCTACCTGGTGTGCTTCTGCTGGGCCTTCGGCGCGCTCAGCCTGGGGGCACTGCGCCAACGGATGCTGGGCCGACGGCTCTTCGGCGAGGACCAGCCCGCCCTGCAACGCCCCTCCCGGCTGATGCCAGTGCTGCTGCTGATGGCCGGGGGCTTCGCCCTGGGGATCGCGGCCATCTGCGCCTGGTTCACCTGGCAGGTGAACAACATCCACAGCGAGGTCTTCACCGAGCAGTTCATCGCCTATCTGGGTGGCGCGGCCGGGATCTGTGGCGTGGCCGCCGCCGGGATGGCCGTACTGCTCCGCCTGGTCCAGCTGCAGGACGCCGGGGAGGACCAGCTGCTCTGACCATCCCGGATGCTCCCCGCGTCAGGGCAGCAGCGAGGCCACCACCTCGGCCGCCGGGATCTCCTGGGCAGCGGCCCAACCGGCGCCCGCCCAGCCGGAGACCTGGGAGGAGTCCCCGCGCGCGGCGGCCGCGGCCCGCAGGGGCTGGGTGAGGTGGTTGACCTGTGGATAGACCGCCGGTGCGTCGGCGTCGTGCCGCTCCAGGAAGTCGTTCACGATCCCGCGGGCCGGGCGGCCGGAGAAGGCCCGGGTGATCCGGGTCTGGTGTCCGGTGGCCAGCAGTTCCCGGTGCGCCTGGCTGGTTCCGGCCTCCGGGCAGCGCAGGAAGGCCGTCCCCACCTGCACCGCGACTGCTCCGGCTGCCAGCAGCCGCTGCACGTCACCCCGCGTCGCGACCCCGCCACTGGCCACCATCGGCAGGCCCCGCTCGGCCAGTTCCGGCAGCAGGGCCAGGGCGTCGCGGTGGTTCGGCTCCTTGGCGACGTCATGGGTGCTGCGGTGGCCACCCGCGTCGAATCCCTGCACCACCAGGGCATCCGCACCCACCGCCGCGGCGGCCCGGGCCTCGGCCAGGTCGGTGACGGTGACCAGCACCCGGCTGCCCACCTGCTTCAGCTGGGCCACCTCATCGGCGCCGGGGCAGCCGAACGTGAAGCTGACCATCGGCACCCGGTGCACCTCGGTCAACAGCCGCAGCTTGTCCGGGTAGTGGTCGTCGTCATCCCAGCGCGGTTCACCGGCGCCCTCCCCCAACCGGGCGGCGTAGTCGGTGATGGCCTGGCCGTCGCGGGCCTGGTCATTGGGGCCGGGGACGAACAGGTTCACGCCGTACGGGGCACCCTCCAGGGCCGGCCCCATCCGGTCCCCCAGCTCGGTCAGGTTGGCCTCCAGGGTGGCCGCGGTGAGGTAGCCGGCCGGCAGGAATCCGCCGGCCCCGGCCCGCAGCACCGCCGCCAGCAGTTCCGGAGAGGTGGGCCCCCCGGCCATCGGCGCCAGGAAGAGCGGCAGCCGCCCGGGCAGTCCTGCAGTCATCTCGGCCTCCATCCGCCCCCGCCGGGGCATTCGGGATTGTTCGTCGCCCCCGATTCTTGCCGGTGCAGACCCCGGGCCGTCAAGGCTCGGGCGCCTTCTGGAGCCCGCCCACCACTGGGTCCGGCGTCCAATTCTGGAAATCGACCTCGGGAATCGCGGGCCCAAGTAGGGCACCGCGGCCGGCCGTCCGACGGCCGGAATCCAGAGGTCGATCTCCAGAATTGGGCGCCCGTCCAGCCCCAGACGCTGACAGAAAGCCGGGGGGGGGGGGGGGGGGGGGGGGGGGGGGGGGGGGGGGGGGGTGGGGGGGGGGGGGGGGGGGGGGGGGGGG